>NZ_JAPZSO010000082.1:0-17596 GCF_027531715.1 Microcystis sp. LE19-8.1F
GGTTTTCCATTATGAATAGAACCATTCTTGATACGCTAAGACGCATTTAAAGCGCTTATTCTTAAGATTAGCCGAATCTCCCCCAATCCCTTTACTGTTGCCTCTTGCAAGAGTGCCTCTTGCCTCGTCTCAACAAGCAATTTAAATGCGCGGGCAGCTTACTATGGTGAGAACCACAACACCGGACAGGGGAATAGAGTCGGACTAGAGGGGTGATTTTGTTCGGTGCTAGACTGATATTTGAGTAAGCCAGACAGGAGCCACAAAAAGATATTTATCAGAAAAGTCATGAGCAAGCTAGAGGTATAAAGACTGATCGGGTTCCAATTATTTTTATTAATAAATATTTGACACACTTCATACCGGATAAGCAAGAGGGCTACGCCACTACTACCAAATCATTACCAATCTCTGAAAAATCCTGATAGTTATATTTATGTAGATGCTGCTAACTTATGAGGAAAGTCGCCTTTCTAACCCGAAGTTTTGATGAGTTTAACCAATGAGCGATCGCAGACAAAAAAGTTTACGCTAAAATTGTCAGCCTTATTAAAGATGTTCAAAGAGAGCCTTTTTCTGGATTAGGAAAACCAGAAGCATTAAAACATGAACTATCAGGATTATGGTCACGACGCATTAGAAAAGAACATCGCCTAGTTGATAGCGTGTCTGATCAAGAAATTGTTATTGTTTCCTGTAAATTTCACTACTAATAATCGCCAGAAATTCCCGAACTAGCTGAGAGCAAGAATTAGGGTACACGAAAACTTAGGAAGAATTTCCGAAGAAAGTGAAAACCAACCTACATTTTTCTTTTATGAGAAATTAATTGAATAGAACATTGCAAGTCAGAACAGGATTATGTTGATTTTGGACTCGACTTTAACAGTCTTGAATACTTTAAACAGGATTTAGTATTACACAAAAGCTAGAACCTCTGGAAGTGCGTTGCAAGGGAGATCCTTGCAACGAGGTAGAAATGAGAAGAACCCTTTACTTATTAATTTTTCACAAAAGTAAATTTACCATTTTTACCATCGGCATCCATTTTAATTTGTGCCACGGAGAATTTATCCTGAATGATTTCTCCTTCGGGAGTAAAAGCAATATCTCCCAAGACAGTGACATACTTACCCGCTAAAATTTCCTGATTTAATTGTTGGCGAATTTGTTCGAGGGAAAGTGTACTGAGTTTATTTTTATCATCTACCCGTTTTAAGGCCTCGACAAAAACTTGAATTCCCGTAAAAGCTTGAGCGGTAAATTGGGGCGGTGCTTTTTTATTTTCTGCTGTATAATCGGCGACAAAATCCCGATTAATAGGATTATCTAATTCCGGGTTATAAGCTTGAGCAATGAGAATACCATCACATTGAGCTTGACAAACCGGGAAAATATTAGAAGTATTTAAACCGTTGCCCCCAATAATTAACCCTTGATAGCCTAATTGTCGCAACTGTTTGACCAAATTGCCCCCGTCAGCAACCAAACCAGAAATAACCACTAAATCCGGTTTAATATTAATAGCGGCGGTGGCTTGGTTTTGAAAATCTGTATCGGTGGTTTGGAATTTCTGCACGGTGACAATATCAAGATTTAAACTCTTCAGGGTTTCTTGAAAAGTTTCCGTTTCCGATTTACTAAAAGCATCATTTTGGGCAAAAAAGACAGCCACTTTTTTAATCTTGGGATCGATTTTTAAAGCGGTTTTAACCGCATTGGGAGCGACCACAGCCACAGGAGCGGACACCCTACCCACATATTCACCGATCTGGGGGATACCTTTAGCCGTGTTAGACGGGCCGAGAATGGGAACTTTGGCTCGATCGGCGATCGGACTAGCGGCAAAAGCTTGCTGGGAAAGGGAGGGACCAAGAATACCCACCACCTTATCTTGAGTGATTAGGGTATTAATGGCGTTGATCGCTCCCGGTTCATCCCCGGCCACATCCTGGATAATAACTTTAATCGGTGTTCCATTGACTCCGCCCTTTTTATTAAAATATGTTTCAGCCATCTTGACACCGATCACCTGTTCCTGTCCCAATAGGGCGAGATTGCTGGTTTGAGCTAAAGCGGCACCGATGGGAATAGCAGCAGTGGCGGCGTTTTCTGCGGGACTGGGGTTAGTTTGACTGGTGGGAGTGCTGGAATTACAGGCCACCACTAAACCAAAAGTGACTAGGGATAGTATTAAGGGGATTAATAAACGTTTTCTGAGCATCTTAACTCTCCAGGAGGATGATATTGTTGATGACACTATTATTTCGCTAATCGGGTTGATTTCAGCGATAATTCTCGACGCAATCGGACCGGATTCTGCTCCCTTAGCACCCTTTATTTCCCCTAATTTTGTTGATTAACCCCCCCGTCTCACCTCCGTTTTCAGAAAAACGATTTGCCTTTTCTGGTTCTGTCGCCTAACCTAGTAGTTAGGGAATCTATTATCGCCTTTCCCGTCCACAAACCCCGAAGCGAAAACATCCATTTAAGATTATGACTAACCCCGTTATTCACGCCTTTTTCCTCGGACGAGCGATCGCTGAAGTGGTCAGTGAACAGCTAGAAGATGCGTTTACCAACGCTTTAAGCGAATTAGGCAAATTTGATGCCGAACAACGGGAAAACCTGCGGCAATTCGTCGAAGAAGTGCAAATGAGAGCCGATCGAGCCATGGAAAAGGGAGTATATACTGGTACAGAGTCCAGTGGTTCCTCCAGTGCCGATGTGCAGGAAAACATCGACGAAATGCGCGCCGAAATCGCCCAATTGCGCTCGGAACTAAAAAACCATCGTAATTAACCCAAAACCCCCTTTTAGTCGCTTTAAAGCCCCAAAAATTGCGTGTCAGCCCTTCTCCCTGTCCCCGTTACCCCAGAGTTAAACCCAGCAATGCCGGCCCTCCAAGTCGCCAAAAATAGCTATCGTTGGAATCGAGAAAGCTATTCCATCAATCGTCGTCGTCTAGATATTTGGCGATTCGTTCTGACTGTACTTTATCAATTCTGGCTCAACGGTAAAAAATGGAGCTATAACGGTGGCTATAGCCAAGAAAAACTCGCCGGCAGACGGAGAAAACAGGCCGCTTGGATTCGGGAAACCATGCTAGAATTGGGACCGACTTTTATTAAAGTCGGTCAACTGTTCTCCACCCGCGCCGATCTTTTTCCCCTGGAATATGTGGAAGAACTCTCGAAACTACAGGATCAGGTTCCCGCATTTACCTACGAACAGGCCAGCAAAATTATCGAGGTATCCCTCGGTAAACCCCTCAATAAACTCTTTAAAAGCTTCGATCCTATCCCCCTAGCAGCCGCTAGTTTAGGGCAAGTTCACCGGGCCCAACTGAACAGCGGGGAAGATGTGGTGGTCAAAGTCCAACGGCCCGGATTGAAAAAATTATTTAGTATCGATCTGGCTATCCTGAAAAAAATCGCCCAATACTTCCAAAATCATCCCAAATGGGGTAAAGGTCGCGATTGGACGGGTATTTATGAAGAATGCTGTAAAATTCTCTGGGAAGAAACCGATTATCTTAACGAAGGTCGTAACGCTGACACTTTTCGCCGTAATTTTCGCGGGGAAGATTGGGTGAAAGTGCCAAAAGTCTATTGGCGCTACACCTCTCCCCGGGTTTTAACCCTAGAATACCTCCCTGGCATCAAAATCAGTCATTATGAGGCCCTAGAAGCGGCTGGACTCGATCGCAAATTGTTGGCTAAACTGGGGGCAAAAGCCTATCTAATTCAACTGCTCAATAACGGCTTTTTTCACGCGGATCCTCACCCTGGCAATATCGCCGTTGATAGTGATGGCTCCTTAATTTTCTACGATTTCGGCATGATGGGACAAATTAAAACCAATGTGCGCGAAAAATTAATGCAGACTCTCTTGGGAATTGCCCAAAAAGATGCCGATCGCGTGGTCACTTCTCTGGTCGATTTAGGAGCATTAACTGCTAATGGTGATATGGGAGCAGTGCGGCGATCGATCCAGTATATGCTCGATAACTTCATGGATAAACCCTTTGAGGAGCAATCCGTGGCCGCTATCAGCGATGATCTCTATGAAATCGCCTACGATCAGCCTTTTCGCTTTCCTGCTACCTTTACCTTCGTCATGCGAGCATTTTCTACCCTGGAAGGGGTAGGCAAAGGACTCGATCCTGAATTTAACTTTATGGAAGTGGCCCAACCTTTTGCCCTGCAATTAGTAAATGATATGACAGGAAATAATGGCAGTAATATCCTCGATGAGTTAGGACGACAAGCGGCCCAAGTGAGCAGCACCGCCCTGAGTTTACCCCGACGCATCGATGATACGATCGAAAAATTAGAACGGGGTGATATCCGCGTCCGGGTACGTTCCAGCGAATCCGATCGACTTTTGCGGCGATTGGGTATGATTCAAATGGGAACCAACTATACTTTACTGATCAGTGCTTTGCTTATCTCAGCGACTCTTCTATTTGTCAATGGTTTTGGTTGGTTAACTTTAGTACCGATGGCGATTTCGCTGCTGCCGGGGATAGCCCTCTTGAGACTTTGGCGAAAAATTGAACGTCAGGATCGTATGATGTAATTGATCGCAGGATAATAAATATTGTGTTAGCAGCAGAAATTTCGATGAACAATCTTTCTTTTGGGGGAATGACCGATCCTGGTGTAGTGCGATCGGTTAATCAGGATAGTTATTATATCGACCCCGATCGCCGCTTTTTTATCGTTGCTGATGGTATGGGGGGTCATGCGGGGGGCGAGGAAGCTAGTCAAATCGCCACTAAAACTATCCAAGCTCATCTAGAAGAACACTGGAATTCTGACCTGGCTGCCGGGGAATTGCTGCAGGAGGCAATTACTGCCGCTAACGAGAAGATTATTGAAGATCAGCTGAAAAATCCTGAAAGACAGGACATGGGGACAACCCTAGTCATGGCTATCTTCCGAGATGATGGACCTTGGTACACCCATATTGGTGATTCCCGTCTCTATCGCTTTCGTGAGCAAAAATTAGAACAGGTGACGGAAGATCATACTTGGGTAGCTAGGGCGATGAGAATGGGCGATATGTCCGAACAAGAAGCGAAAAACCACCCTTGGCGGCACGTTTTATTTCAATGTCTTGGTCGTCGCAATTTGCCCCCAGCGACGGTATCTCCCCTCGATGTGCAATCCGGCGATAGTTTAATTCTCTGTAGTGATGGTTTGACGGAAGAAGTTTCCGACGAGGAAATTAGCGATTATTTGCAAACCGGTGCTGATTGTCAGGAAATTGTCGAGAATTTAGTGGCAGCGGCCAAAAAAGCCGGCGGTTCCGATAATATCACTGTGGTCATGGTAAGCTGTTGACTATCTAGGGGTTGCGGCAAAAAGTTTCTCGTGGGGAAGTGGGGAAGTGGGGTGATGGGAAGAATAAATAAAAATAATCTCCTGCCGAGAAAACGGGTTTCTCGGAGAGAAAACGGGTTTCTCGGAGAAACCCGTTTTCTGTGTGTTACTCAACGGATTTAGTATTACTCGATCGCTCCTGCTTGTTGTAATAAAGAAACGATCGCCTGATGGTGATTAAACTTAGCTAACATTAAAGCAGTCATTCCCCCGGGATTTTTCTGATTTAAGTTCACTTTTCCCCGGTCTAACAAAACTTTAACCGTGTCGAGACAACCGTGATAACTGGCCGACATTAAAGCGGAAGCGCCGCTAAAATCGAGTTTATTGACATCAGCACCGATATCGATTAACCGGCGCACCAATTGACTATTATTGCCCTCACAAGCTTTCATAAGGACGGTTTGGCCATCGGGATAAACGGCGTTGGGATTGGCCCCGTAGTCGAGGAGATAACGGCAGATTTCCGTAAATTTGCCCTGTAGAGCTAAAGTTAATGGTGTTTCTCCCTGCTGAGTTAGGTTAGGATCCGCCCCCTGTTTTAACAATTCTAAAACGATCGCTTCGTATCCTTGCATCGTGGCGATGAGCAAGGGTGTATCACCAAAATGGTTACGGTGATTGACAAAAGCGCCGGCTTGTAGTAAGGCCCGGACGATCTCTAAATGTCCTTCGATCGTCGCTAGATGCAGGGCCGTTTCTCCGGCCTGATTTTGATTGTCAATACTAGCCCCCTGAGCGAGTAAAAGTCGGACAATATGGAAATATCCCTCAGCAGCGGCGATCATCAGGGCAGTTTCTCCCTCCTCCGTGCTAATATTCGGATTGGCTCCCGCTTGCAGTAAAGTTTGTACGCTGCCGAGATTTCCCCTCTCTACAGCCAAAATTAGGGGAGTTTCCCCAGATAAAGTGGGAGAATCGAGGGGCATACCACGGTTAATAAACAATTCGAGGATTTCCGGGCGATTGGCGACGAGAGCCTGTAACCAAGCTTCTTGACGGATTTCTTCATCTACACCACTGTTGAGCAGTAAACGGACAATTGCGGCGTAATTTTGGCTAATAGCTACAGATAAAGCCGTATCTCCATCCCGATCGCGCATATTGACCCGAGCGCCGGCGATTAATAACTGTTCTGCGATCGCTATATGACCCTTATAAATGGCGATCATTAGTGCTGGTGTACCATCTTGATTGACCTGATTGATATTAGCACCGGCGGCGATTAATTGAGCGAGGATTTCACCGTGATTGAGGGCCGCCGCTAACATAAGGGGGCTTAAACCTTGGGGTTGTTTACTTTTGTTGATATCAGCCCCAAATTCCCGCAAAATCGCCACAATTTCCCCATGCCCCCCCTGCACGGCATAGATTAAAGCCGTAGTATTTTGGGCATCAGTGGCGTTGACATTTGCCCCCTGACTTAGTAAAGCTTGAACTCGCGCCAGATTGCCCTGACGCGCCGCTTGCATTAACAAGATATCCCAATTAGAAGCCATTAACAGTGACCGCTCGGCAGAAGGTATTTTTTCTATTATCGATCTTTTTAGACAGGTAAACGGACTTTAAAACTACCACCCCGTTCGCTAAATTTAATCCCATTGCCCACTTGCCACGGGCCACTTCCCCGCCGGAAAATTAATTTTATTGGTCTGCCAAGATCTGGTCATCGATCGCCAAGTCTATTTCTTGCTGATCGCGACCAGAAGCGAGATAATCATTCTGGAAGGAGTCTGTTAAACCACTGACCAGATCATATTCGGGCTGCCAGTTTAACTCACGGATGGCTTTATTGATATCAGCGTAAAAATGTTGAACCCGCAGGGGGAAAGGTTTCTTTTTGCCGAAGTCAAATTTTTTGGGGTTATAGTTAACAATCTCGATTTCATCGGCATTTTTTCCCATCGCTGCCGCGCAAGCTTTCGCTAAACCGTTAAAAGTTACATAGCGATCGCCTGAAATATTATACACTTGACCAATAGTCTGAGAATTACCCAGTACTGCCGCCATGGACTTAGCTAGATCGACAACGTGACCAAATTGGGTAAAATGTTCCCCATGACCGGGTATAGGAATAGGACGATTACGAACCAAACGGTCAAAAAACCAAGCTTCTAGGTCATTATAGTTGCCCGGTCCGTAGATATAAACCGGACGGATGGAAGTCCAGGGTAAACCCATCTCGCTTAAATAGTTTTCTGTCTCGTGTTTTCCCTTGTGGCGACTTTTGGGATCTAGTTTATCCCCTTCTTTATGGGGCATTTGGTCGGATTTTAAATAAACCCCCGCCGAGCTAACATAGATAAAATGCCCGATTCTGTCCTTAAAAATTTCGACAAGGGGCTGAGTATCCCTTAATTCTCTGCCATTATTATCGAAAATTGCCTCAAAACTCTCATTTTTCAGCTTTTCTTGCAGTTGCTCTGGGTCAGTGCGATCGCCTTGTATCTGTCGTACTCCAGCAACCGGGGCGGGTTTATTGCCACGATTGAATAATACTACCTCATGACCCTGTTCTACTAACACTTTAGTCAAAGAAACACCGATAAATCGGGTTCCACCCATAATTAAAATTTTCATAGTCGCCATTGTCAATATCAAGGTTATATTATCCGTTCTGTTAAACTTACTCAAATCTACTCATGAGCAAATTTGACGTTAACTTCCTGCTTCACTGTAGTAGTGTCGGCACTATCTACTCTACAAGCTGACACGGTGGAACTCACCGCCAAAGAAGCTAGATTTAGACTAGCGTTCAAGTCTCGACCGCAAACTACATGGCATTGCTCACACTCAAAAACTCTTTCAGTTAAAGATAGAGACTCTTTTTTGTACCCACAATTGGAACAGGTTTTACTGCTAGGAAACCACCTATCGGCTATGATTAATTCCGAACCATACAACTGAGTTTTATAATCAAGTTGTCTTCGGAACTCGTAAAAACCCATATCCTGAAAGGCTTTAGCTAATTGGTGATTAGCCATCATCCCAGACACATTTAAATCCTCAATTACTATCTGTCCGTGGTTCTTGGCTAAATAAGTGGTGAGTTTATGTAACGTATCTTTACGGATATTAGCTATTTTAAAATGAAGTTTAGCTATTTGCCGTTGGGCTTTGTTCCAATTATTTGAACCTTTTACCTTATGTCGGTTCAAGTATTGAAGTCTGGCTAATTGTTTTTCGTATTTACGATAACTTTTAGAGCCTTCAAACGTTTCACCTGTCGATAAAGTAGCCAAAGATTTAATTCCCAGATCACAACCAACTACATCATGAGTTTTATTGGTTGTTTGCTGTTCAACTTCCATCTTAAAACTAATAAACCACCTATTAGCTTTTTTACTAATAGTAACAGATTTTGGCTGGTATCCATCAGGTAGCCGCTCGTAAGTTTTTAACCAACCAATCACAGGAACTTTTATCTTTTGATGGGCAATTTTAATGTTCCCATCTAAAGTGAAACTATCCTGTTTACCTTTCTTCTTGAAATTTGGTGGTTTAGCTATCTTCTTGAAGCATCTTTTCCAAGCATCGGATAAAGCTCTTAACGCCCATTGGGGAGCGCATTTAGACACTTGGTAATACCAATCATGCTCTGATTTTACCAATGCTACCAACCATTTGTGAAGGTCAATAGCCGTAGGAAACTTGATTTTTTCATCAGGGTTAGCTTGATTATGGTCTAAAATTTGCTTGGTTAAAGCCAAACCCCAATTCCAAGCATGACGTGCGGTTCCTGCGTGTTGGGCTAATAATGAGCGTTGTTGATTATTTAGTTTTAACTCAGTCTTGAATCCTAGTAGCAACGTCTCTTAACTCCTCTACGATTTTTCTATTTTTATGGCTTCTAGAGCCATACAATCTAGCGGAAAATACCGTAATAATTTCTAAGACATCTTGCGCTAAATCCTCCTCAAATGTACTGTCTTCAGTTCGATTGATAATGACAACTTCAGTTCCGAATTGCTCACACAGACTAAAGATTAGTTCACTACCAAATCTAAGTAATCTATCCTTATGAGTTAAGAGCAATCTCTCTACTTTACTATCAACAATCAACCGAATTAATCGCTTTAATCCTTTTTTGTTGTAGTTAAGTCCTGAACCTAAGTCGTCTATAATTTCAACTTGCCAACCGTTTTGAGCGCAAAACAATTCGACAACTTCTTTTTGACGTTCTAAATCTTTCTTTTGATCATGACTAGAAACGCGACAATAGCCAACAGTATAGGAAAGATTCTCTTTTACTCCAAGCAACTGAGAGACGGTATAACGTCGATGCCCGTTAGCAGTTCTTTCTGGTATTAGTTTACCTTCAGACTCCCAACGTCTTAATGTCGATACGCTTACACCTTTTAATTTAGCCGCTTCTGATCTGGTCAACTTACTCATAGGACTATTATAGCATAAGTCATGAGTAATTTTGGATAGTATTAGTTAGGTTTTTGGTTTCTGTGATTAACCCTCGATCGGTGCAGTTTGTGGCTTGTTAGTTGTTGGGTTTTGGGGGCATCCCTTAACTATAACACTAAATCGGTTGAGGAGAGGCACTCTTGGGATAGGGAGAATAAATAATCAGTCTTTGATAACCGGATTTAGTATGAATTGGCGAAGTTTCGGTAAAATGAAGGCAATTAGTCAACAGAGGAGGTCAAAATTATGACTTTAGCCAAGGTGAAAAATCTTTATGATCGAGATTTTGCTTTGTGGATAGAGAAAACGGTTAAGCAATTAAAATCTGGGGATTTATCTCAGGTTGATTTAGAGAATTTGATCGAGGAGGTAGAATCTTTGGGAAGACGAGACAAAAGAGAACTAAAAAACCGTTTAATTACATTATTTGAACACGCTTTAAAACGGCGTTATCTTCCTTTGTCCGAATGTTATCGAGGTTGGGAAGTAACAATTAAACGCTGTCAATTTAAGTTAAAAGATATTCTTAAAGATTCTCCTAGCTTATGCAGTTTTTTAACCGATATTTGCAATGATTGTTATCAGGAAGCGGTGGAAAATATGCGAATTGAATATGATGCTAATTTTCCCGATGTTTGTCCCTTTACTAAGGATATTGATGGTTTATTAAATCATAAGTTTTGGGAAAGTTAAACTTTGATACTAAATCCGTTGAGGAGAGGCACTCTTGGGATAGGGAGAATAGGTAATCATACTAAATCCGTTGAGTAACGCACAGAAAACGGGTTTCTCGGAGAAACCCTTTTTCTACTCATGCACTCATGCAAAAAGGGGAATAAATAATCAGTCTTTGATAACCGGATTTAGTCTGAATTGGCGAAGTTTCGGTAAAATGAAGGTAATTAGTCAACAGAGGAGGTCAAAATTATGACTTTAGCAAAGGTAAAAACTCTCTATGATCAAGATTTTGCTTTGTGGATAGAGGAAACGGTCAAACAATTAAAATCTGGGGATTTATCCCGGGTTGATTTAGAGAATTTGATCGAGGAGGTGGAATCTTTGGGTAAAAGTCAACGCAAAGCGGTCGATAATTTTTTAACTCGTTTATTAGAACATTTATTAAAACGTTGTTATGTGGTTCTTCCCGATTGTTATCGGGGGTGGGAAATTGAAATTAGAAATTTTCGCAAGGAGTTGAAGAAGGAATTTAAGTATTCTCCTAGTTTGAAAAGGTTTATGATAGAGATTTTAGAAGAATGTTATCGAGAAGCTTTAGAAGCGGTGAAAGAGGATTATCCAGACTCTGATTTTCCCGATGTTTGTCCCTTTGCTGAGGATATTGATGGTTTATTAAATCATAAGTTTTGGCAGGAGTAAAAATATGCCAGTTCCTAATCCTTGGGGGGAATTGCCATCACTTGATTATCATTAACCACAACCAATTTACCGCCCAATTTTTCGATATTTTCCTTAGCTAACCTGCGGGTTTCTTCTTCTTTGCTATTTAGCCAGACTAACATCCAAGCGCCGACTCTGGGGGCGCGACTATCGGGATTAGTTTCTAAAAATTTTACTGTTCCCCTAGCGGATTTTTCGATAAATTCATTACCAGCAATTTTCGCCCAATCAGCGGCCATTTGATTCGAGTTTTTCGCCGCAGGAATATCCCCTAAAAATAATAGTTCATCCACTCCTTTATATAACCAAAGAAAATAGGCATCGGTGACATCAGGAGTGAGTTTTGATAAACCTTTATTCATAATCTCGATGGTTCTTTCGGGTTTGCCAGCATTCACGGAAGAAGCCACGGACATCATCAAATAAGCGCGGACAAATTTCGGGTCATTTTTGGTGACAATCTCCATAAAATCGGGACTTAAACCGTAACCAGTTTCCCTACGAGCATCCACATCGCCATAGTATTGTATAAACTGCAACATTGCCCAATTAGCTAACATATTGCCAAAGCCAAAGGAAGGCATATTTTTTAATAACTCAACCTGAGCATTTTCTAGGCGAGATTCTTGACTATAATTCCTCTCTAATAATTTTTCTTTAGTCAAGGTTTTCACCTTTTCCTGTTGCATTTCCACAACAGCCATGATTAGCCCACCGATAATGGCGACTAAACCAAGAGTTTTGATTAGAGATAGATTGAGAGATTTTTTTGCGCCTAGCATAGATTTAACTAAAAGTCAATAATCAGTGTAGGGTTAATTCATGAATTAACCCTACCATCGCGGTTAATTCATGAATTAACCCTACGATGAATTAACCCTACGATGAATTAACCCTACGATGAATTAACCCTACGATGAATCAACCTACCATGAATCAAGCTACAAAACACGACCTTCATAATTATAACCATTTACTTATCAACAAAAATCAAAGATTTTTTGGTTATTTTAATTAATTCTAATGCCATCAACACAATCAAGCTCGCCGGCGGAATTACTGGTAGAAACATTATCTTCTAAAGGAGTTTCATCCTCACAAATAATCCCAGTATAGGCCCCCGCTGCCGTTTGTCCGGCTGCCCCTGCATAATTTTTAATCTCGTCAGCAAATTGAGTCACAGCATTCGCTTGATAGGCGGCTCCAAAAGCATCGGGAGTAACGCTAGAATTATCGACAAAAGTATAAAATTTAGCATCGTTAATCGCAATAGGTAATTGATTCAAAGTGGTAAAAGTGACATTTTCGTAGCGATAGGCCTGTTGGGCGCGATTAATTGCTCCCAGGACTGAGCGAGCTTCTGCTTGCTTACCTTTGGCGATTTGTCCTAATAGTGATGGTATGGCAATGGCAGCGAGAATTCCTAAGATGATAATAACAACCAATAATTCTATTAAAGTAAAACCCTGCATATTTTTTCTATTTAATTTCAGCAAGAGAACAAGATAATTTTTCATGGCAGGGAAGGAAATTGAAGTAATTTTAGACTGGTTAATTAAACAAAAAAAAACAAGCGGAAGAAGTGAAAATTTTACCTTCCACCTTCCGCTAAGTATCAAATTTCGGTTATTGTGCCAGAAAGCTTCTAAGCAATCTGGGAAGAATATCTACTTAACAACTTTACCGTTGGTGCAGGAGCCACCGTCGGCCTGAGTAGGATTAGCAGTAGCGGAAACACCTGTAGTAGTGGGGTTAGTTGCCTCGCAAATGATTGCAGAAAACTCACCTTCTGCGGTTTGAGCAACAGAAGAAGAGTAGTCGCGAATATCATTATCATAAGTAGGGTTTGCATCCGCATTGGTCTGAGCACCAGTAGCACTCACACTTGTGCTATCATTGTAAACGTAGTATTGAGGTTGTATAGCTACAGGAAGTTGGTTGGTACTTGTGTTTGTCGAGAAGGTTCCAAAAAGACCATTCTCTAAGCGGTAAGCTTGTTGAGCGCGGTTAACGGTACCTAAGTTGTTGCGAGCTTCCGCTTGTCTGCCTTTGGCTACCTGACCGAGGAGGTTGGGGAGAGCGATAGCGGCGAGTACACCGATGATGATAACGACAACTAGAAGTTCGATGAGGGTGAAACCTTTGTTACCGTTCTTTTTGTTGAGAGCTTGGATGAGTTTGAATTTAAAAGTAGAGTTCATAGGTATATCCTTGTGGTGGGTAGGTGTGATTTTTCTTTCCTACAAACAACTTACCCACCTGTTTCAGGAAACCTATCACCCTTGGCAAAAATTTTTTTTGGGGAGTTGGGGGGCCGTTTCTAGGAGCCACTTCCAGGGATTAGGGAAAAAACCAAAAAGTTTAGCAGCACCTCCCAAGACAGCGACCACCAAAGCGTTGACATCCTCGCCGCCGTAAAACGGACGGCGATTCCCAAACCTCACGATTTGGGCTTCGGCCGTGAGCTTTTGCGTTCGACAAAAGCTCACGCCGAGGTCCGAACGGAGACGGGAGACGGGAGACGGGAGACGGGAGACGGGAGACGGGAGACAGCTATTAGGGATCGGATTTGAGTTTTCAGTTCACTGTTTCCTCACATCAGAAGTCTGACGGAGTAGTGGCTTAGATGTGTAATTAATTGTGCTTAGATACTTAGCAGTTTCAACGATAACTTGGCTCTTCTCGTTTCTGTATAGTCTTACCTCGTTGCCAGGCTCTCCCTTGCAAGGCACTTCCAGAGATTCTAGCTCTTGTGTAACCCATCAGGGAAGGGAGAAAAACCCTCCCTTGTCCCATGCCAAGGTAGAACCTTGGCAGGAGACAAAGCGCTGATGATCACAGAAAGTCGAGAAGAGTAGAAAGAACCCTGTAGAGGCGCAAGGAACCTACAACCTGGGACTGATCTCATTGACTTATTTTTTAAGGCATTCAATAATACAAATATCTTCTTGAGTCGGAATAATTTGATTTAATTTTAAACCCGCTTGGCTCAACAATTCCTCAAATTCTTCTGCGGTTCTTTCTTTACCTCCTGGAAACATAACTAACATATTCAGGTCTAACATTTTAGCCGCCGAAGGATTATTACCCGAAGGAACAACCATTTCCAAGACCAAAACTTTACCGTTACTATCTAAAGCTTGACAACAGTTTTTCAAAATAGCAATCGCTCGTCGATCATCCCAATCATGAATAATATGTTTTAGTAAATAGCCATCTCCTCCCGACGGTACGGATTCAAAAAAACTACCCCCAACGGTTTGACAACGATGGAGAATGCCGTGTTTTTCTAAAGTGGGTTGACAATGGGAAATTACATATTCTTCATCAAAAAGAATTCCTTTGAGGTGGGGATATTGCTCTAAGATTGTCCCCAACATCTCACCGTATCCCCCACCTACATCTACTAGGGTTTGAAATTCCGAGAAATCATACACAGCCAAAATAGCTTTCTCCTCCGAAAAAGAAAAACTATTCATCGACTGTTCAAAAATCTCGGCATCTAGCGGATGGGTTTGAAAATATTCAAAGACCCCCATCCCAAAGACATCATCAAAGGATGGTTGTCCTGTTTTAATACTATGTAAGCTAAGACGCATTTAAACCGCTCATTCTTAGATTAGCCGAATCTCCCCCCCCTTGCCCCCCGACGTCGGGGGGTGTTGCCTTTTGCCTCTTGCCTCTTGCCTCGTCTCAACAAGCAATTTAAATTACGAACAGCTTAACACATTTCCCCAAGCTTGATAATGGGGGGCTTCTCCTAACATAATTGCTGTCGCTTTTACTGACCGGGGATGGTCACTAGATAAATGTTCGGCTAAGGGAGTTAGTATAAACTGTTGAGATTCAGTTTCTTGAAAAATTCCTACACTAGCTAATGCTCGCATCAGTCGATATAAAGCAGCAGGATTAGTCTCAGTTAGGGAGGCCAAATCTTGACAGGATTTCGCTCCTTTGCTTAAATGCTCGGCTAGACTCAATTTAGCCGCAGCATAGATGGCCTGAGATAGCCAGTAACCGGAAACCATTTGGGTTAATTGAAGATGAAGAGGGAGTTCAGGTAAGGACATAAGCAACTTTTACGCGAATAAAATTAAACATTACCATATAGAATAAGCTGCCCGCGCATTTAAATTGCCTGTTGAGATGAGGCACTTTTGCAAGAGTCAACAGGAAAGGGATTGGGGGAGATTCAGCTAATTTCTAAGCGCTAGTAGAGAGATAAGTAGCTGGTTATAATTAAATTAAAAATGGATTTTAGGTTCGATCCCCCCTGCCCCCCTTGATAAGGGGGGTGCCGATCCCCCCTTAGTCCCCCCTTAATCCCCCCTTGATAAGGGGGGTGTCTGATAATTTTTAACGCCTACCTACTTAAATACAAAATTTCAATCCAAAATTTAAAGCGGGTTTCCATTCAATTAATTTCTAAGCGCGAGTAGAGAGGTTAATTCATGAATTAACCCTACAAATGTTTCCATTCAATTAATTTCTAAGCGCGAGTAGAGAGCTACCATCACCAGACGGTGGCCTGTTCACTCCGTCCGTTGTCAGGCATTCCGCTCAAATCTTTTTTATCCTTCCATTTTCCGCCCCAATTCATTTGCTCGTCTCGTCCCTTATTATCGCATTGCCAACAAGCGTGAGCCACACAACGTTATAAGCTGTACTGAATTTAAACTGCCTATTGGAAATTTTAGGACAAATGCTCAAACTGCCTCTCCCCGCTCCTCTGCAATCTTAACGAATAATTTAGATAGTCAACAGCTTACCTGTCCTTGTGTGGCTTGCGTCGTCTCACGCAGGATTGGGGTGGCGAGGATAGATCTGCTCGGCGCGGTTGAACAATATCCAGCTGGTCAGAATGTACTTGTCTTGAGACTCCGGCACATTGCCGCGATGGGTGTGGGTAAAACCGGCGGGAGCGATCACCATCGTCCCAGAGGTTGGCTTGAGCTTCCGTTCTTGGTACAAGAACTCCGTCTCACCACCGCGCTCTACATCGTTCAGATAGAACATAAACAAAAGGACGCGATGGAGCGTCTCAGCAGCTGGGTCACAAGGATAGATTTCCGAATGCCAGTAGTAGTAACCACCGAGACTCTTCCCGTATTTCTGAACGTTGATCGCTCCTGGTCGAAACATTCTGAATAGGTACTCGGCGAGTTCCGGGTCTGATGCCGCCCCAACATCCGCAGCTGTTAAGGGTCTGAGCAGTCCGGTAGCCGGATCTTGCAAGCTTAATGCAAACGCACTGGTGATCAAGTATGGATACTTGCGAATGTACAACATCAGGTGACGCAGTGTGCTGTCGAGTATCTGACTGTGCAAATCGCTCCACTCGGAGAGGCCTGTGATGGTGATGTCGGTGCTGTTCTTCTTGGATTTGTCGACTCCATGACCGATCCGTCCATCTGACTTGCGATCGCTGGCTTCGAAACGATGCCTGATCTCTTCGCACAATTGGGGGGGTAAAGCATTTTCGTACATCTCGATAAAGTCAGTTGTCATTCCAGTTTTCCCACCCCAAAGCCCTAGATATCTACGCACGCAGTCACGGCTCCCATCTGGTTGATTATTATAACAGGTTTGCGTTGCATCAAGACCTTTGCCCGTATCCGGAGGCAGATGCACGCTGAGGCAAAGGTTTCAGTTTCCATTCAATTAATTTCTAAGCGCGAGTAGAGATAGGAAAATGGCTTTAATTGAATTGTAGGGCTAATTCATGAATTAGCCCTACAATAATTTTCCATTCAATTAATTTCTAAGTGCGAGTAGAGAGTTACCCATATTTACGGAAAAGAACCAAAGCAATTAGATTGTTTCCATTCAATTAATTTCTCTAGCGAGTAGAGAGAAAAGCAGGATTAATTGATGAATTTGTTCCGTATGGGTTTCCATTCAATTAATTTCTCTAGCGAGTAGAGAGTTGTTAATTCTTTGGATTCTTCTGAATTTGCAGCACTGTTTCCATTCAATTAATTTCTCTAGCGAGTAGAGAGTAACTCAGGAACAATATAAAGCGGTAACAGGAGTTAAGTTTCCATTCAATTAATTTCTCTAGCGAGTAGAGAGGCCTTTAAATCTTTCTGATATTAATCGAGAATATTTAGTTTCCATTCAATTAATTTCTCTAGCGAGTAGAGAGTTGAGAATGTTGACGCTTGCGGAACTGCAAGTGTAATTGTTTCCATTCAATTAATTTCTCTAGCGAGTAGAGAGCAAAACAAGTGATTTTCATCCTGAATCTTTTATCGAGTTTCCATTCAATTAATTTCTCTAGCGAGTAGAGAGTATTATCGAGAAACCTACAGAACACCACAGAAAAGTTTCCATTCAATTAATTTCTCTAGCGAGTAGAGAGTTATCCGTTTCGATATTCGGAAGGAGTTCATTAT
>NZ_JAPZSO010000106.1:0-3006 GCF_027531715.1 Microcystis sp. LE19-8.1F
CAATGAGCATAAATACTTAGTGGAAAAATAGGCTTTTCGAGGGTAATTCTTGTTTTAATTCTCCATGTACGCAGTCTTTAAAAGCCTCTATTTCGTTCCAAGACACGATTAAGAGTGGCTTTTAGGCTAAGTATAATTACTCATCGCGTAAGTGAGATGCTCCCAAATAGTTGGGATTACGACAACGACTAAAAAAACCTTCCGTGATTAATCCTTTTCTATATTTAAGGGTAAAATACTTTTGGGCATCGCTACCGTAATGGAGAAATACCCCGATAATATTGATCGCTATGGCTGCGGATATTAGAGGGGCGGCAGCCGTCACCTTCTCGCTAATAATAATAAAAGGGGCGGCCCAATATAAACCGAGAATGATAAAAGTAAATATTCCCATAGTCACCGATATTTCTTTTTCCCACTGTTGATCGGGATATAATCTATCTTTAATCAACCACATAATACCGTAAGTTCCGTGTAGAGCAAGGTATATCCAAGCGAGGGACGTAAAATTATTATAAAAAGCCATTAAGCCCAGTATAATTAGAAAGGTTAGGAACTTATGGCAATTAATCGCGTGTTTTATCTTCATTTCAAAGTTCAATTAATTCTAACTAAAGGTAAACAATAATTACTGAAGTTTAAATCTAACCTTAACAATTAAGAGATGTTTGACATCCTTTAAGAGTAGGCCGAAAGGGATTAATCACTTCGGATTGACCCGATATTCCCTCGAACCGTCAGGATAAACTATAATCTGGTTAATCCTAAAAAAGTGATCGTTTATTGCTACGACGAATAAAGACCAGAGGATCACCCCCAAACCGAAAAGCCAGACAGTTTTCCTGTTGATCGGTATGGTGACTTCATCGGGTAACTTAGGAATCTTCAAAGCTCGATCGCCCCCCTCCATAGATGATAATGGTTGACGGTCTGGTAGGCCGATTGCCCAACCCGTTCTATCCCGTCTTCATTATATCGGTTCTTTCGGGATCGGAAACCGTCTGTAGAACTCGATGTATAATGGCAGTAGATAAGGTTGAAGGGGGAAAGGCGGCCATGAAAGGTTTTCACTATTCTCCAGAGTGTCCGATCCTTAGAACAGACTCGGCTGGAAGGGATAGTTTTCCAGCGATTCTACCGACGCAAGGGTACGGTTCGGCTATTATCCGAAGGGCAACCGAGAACGATATCCGCCCGCTCTACAAATTCTACAAAATCGTCGCTCGCTCGAACCCCGGCAATTTAACCCAAGAAGAAGGGGAAATTACGCTTGACTATGTGGGCTGGGTGTTAAAGGAAGGATTAAAGTACGGGCTGGTTCTAGTTATCGAAGAGGGGGGAGAAATTGTCGGTTACTTGAAAGCTTTCACTTCACGATTTAAGTGTCTGGCTCACGTCCTCACTAATGCGACCATGATAGTTCATCCCGAGTGGCAGGGGAAAGGATACGGCGGTCAACTGATCGATGCTTATCTGAGAGAGATTGAAGCTAATATGCCCCATATCCTCCGATTTGAACTTTTGCCCCATCGGAGTAATACAAGGGCGATCGAGTTTTACAAAAAGCATGGTTTCAGATGGGAAAGTATGGCTTTCCAAAAGATTAGAAAACCGCAAGGAAATTTCGACTCCGAAGTTACACTGGTCTGGTTCAACCCGAATTTTACCGAGGAGGGGTTGAAAAGATACCATGCTTTGTTAAGCCGTCCTATCTTTTGTACCTAATCCTGTTTTAAAGCTGTGCTGAAAGCCTTTTTTCAAGACTAATTGAGAGGCTTTTACCCTGCCATAGACGGGAGCATCCCAAATATTTAAGCGAGCGATAAAGCTTTTGTAGATATGATTCTGGTTCCAATCACAGAATTTAGATGACTGTTTAAAGTCTCTGACCTTCCCGAAAGCTATGGCATATAGAATTTTAGCCCTAAGTATAATTGCTTGTCATGAAAGTGGGATGCTCTTCTTCGTTACCGACAAAAAGATTATCTTGAGTTACTTTTGCAAGATAGCTAATCTTTCCAAAACAGGAGAGCGATCGGCCTGAAAAAGTGCTTCGCTCCTGCTTGCCCGATGATTGGTTCGGCAAGGCCGAAAAATAGAAACAGGGAAGTGACCCAACACCACACCGAAGCCCATTCAAGCGGTAGCAGAATCCGGAGCGGGATTAGAGTTCCTGGTCCGATAGCGGACAGAACGCTCGCCACCCAAATCGGACGCAGGAACAAAAAAGTGGCGAGAGTGGGAATCGCAACGTAGAGAAGCGCATTGCCAATATCGATCGCTGGTATGCCGTAGGACGCGAGGTAGTCAGCCCAAATCTGGTGGTGATTGGGGCCGACAATCGTACACATACGGGGATTGATAGAGAAGGCCACGAGTATTAGGACAATACGCACTGTAACGAACAGTGCCGCTATTCCTATGATGGGAGTCGTCCAACGCTTGAAACGATCTCCCCTAGCGTCAGAGCCATAGATGGCCAGAACCGTGAAGGTGAGTGGGAGAAAGCTTACCAACACCCGCACTAAAAGAGAAAGAGCGACGTTGATGTCGTTACAAGTGGAACTGTCCGTCCCCATATTAAGCCAAAGGAATATTTGACAGAGTTCCTGCCAGGCGATCGGTGCGGCGGCTAGGGCATAGTAGCGATCACGTTTTTGATTGCGGAAACAAAGGACTGCTATTGCCGTGACATCGAGGATACTGAAAACCGTCGAGACTTCCGCGCTCCAACACATTCTTGAGTCTCCTCTGAATCAGGGTTGCAATTAATTACAATTTCAAATAGACCGTAGATTATTCCTGACATTTCACCGTTCGCTTATTTCTCGAACCGAACACTGATACATTGTTTCAAATACCTGAACTTCCCCCGTATAAACATACTAGCTATGGCTAAAAGTCTTACAGAGCCTGAGTTAAAGCAATATAATACTAATGGACTACTGGACACAAAATCCTGAAGTCCTTACGCAGATAGGGTTTGAGGCAAAATTTTTCAAATTT
>NZ_JAPZSO010000080.1:0-20933 GCF_027531715.1 Microcystis sp. LE19-8.1F
CTCTAGCTTGGCTGAAGTTATTGATCGTATCCTTGACAAAGGTATCGTTATTGATGCCTGGGCTCGCGTCTCTCTGGTGGGCATCGAATTATTAGCGATTGAAGCTCGTGTAGTCATCGCTTCGGTTGAAACCTACCTCAAATATGCTGAAGCTGTTGGTCTGACCCAATCAGCGGCGGTTCCTGCTTAAGAATCTATCACAGATTCTACCATCGGCTGAGTTAAAACCCGACTGGGTTTTCCAGATTCTCGGCTTTTCTTTAAATCCCTATTGAGTTTAGTTACCCCTCTCTTGGGGCGCAATAGTCTATAATTGATCAGGTTGGCACGGCAAAGGATAGCGAAAACAAAGCTAGACCCATACAAATTATTTTTGTAACCGTGATTTCGACCTTTGTAGCTAGGTTTACCGCCCATCACCAGAGTGTAAGGCTCACTATTTTTCTGAATAGAAAGCAATTCTTTGGGTAGGAAGTTGCGCCCCTTAGTCTGGGGTAGTCCCCTACCTCAACTTTGGGATAATTAAGAAAAGTCGAAATATACTGTCTCTCCCCCCAGTCCCCGTGAAGGTTTTTTTAACGGGTGATTGGGTCTAATCCATTCCATAGTATTTAGTAATTGAGGACAACCCCATGCCTGCTCTCATGGAAAAGTTCCGCCAGGAGCGTTTATCGATTGCTGAAGAAGTAGCTGAACTCTCGCGAGAAGTCCAAGCTTTTCTGTCGGATGTCAAAACGAAAAGACAAGACCAAGCGCAGGAACAGGCAACTGCTTTGCGCCAATCTTTCCAAAAAGTTCAACAAGAAAGCCTCGCATTTTTAACAGCTACCCAAAAACAGCGTTTAGCTCAGGCGGAAAAGCAAAAAGAGGATTTGCGTCAATTTCAAGAACAACGTTTAGCTGAAGCGAAACGGCTAGACAACGACTTACGTCAACAGCGTCTAGATCGAGCCAAGCAGCTAAAGGACGATTTAAGTCAATTCCAAGAACAACGTTTAGCGGCAGCGAAACAGCTGGAGAACGACTTACGTCAACAGCATCTAGATCGAGCTAAACAACTGAAAGAGGATTTAAGTCAATTTCAAGAACAGCGTTTAGCGGCAGCGAAACAGCTAGAGGACGACTTACGTCAACTTCATCTGGATCGAGCTAAACAGGTGAAGGATGATTTAAGTCAATTTCAAGAACGACGTTTAGCGGAAGCGAAACAGCTAAAAGACGAATTGCGTCAGTTTCGTCAAGATTTGTCTATCTACGTTTTTGGCAAATAAATCTCTAGGTTAATTCCAACCCACTTAAGCCTAGGGCTAGAGTAAAAACCCTCTAGTCCATTTTTCTGAATAAACTAGAGGACTGTCTGAAAATACAACAATAAGCCTTTGGTTTTAAACCTACCATGCTGGTTCTGCTTTTTTAAGTTTCTAGACTCGACTTAGGAGTGGTGGGTTACTGCTTGGGCTGCTCTAGGAATCTGGTAAATTAAAAAGTATTACCGAAAATTTGGGTTGAAAACCCCTCCCCTTCTAGGGATGCTTTGTGTTAGAATTTTAGTGGTCTAAAAAAACCACCCTATCATAGATATTCCTCCAATAAACATACTAGGTTGAAATTCCAGCAACGGGTTGACCCTTGTGCTTCCCTCAGGCTTCGGCCGTGATCTCAGCGTCGAAGCCTCACCGTCCGCTCGACTGATATCGCCGAACGTCCGAAGTCTCACCGTCGAAGCCCCATTCGGCGACCATCCTAAAAAGGTGGCGTGGTGAGTAACCACCGTCCGTTTACGGCGGTGAGGATGTCAAAAAACTTCACTTAGTTTATGGTTAATGTTGTCATTATTAGTCTTTTATTGACAAAGGAGGTAAGTCAAAAGGACTGCATCTGGGATTGTCATTGTTCAAGTCTGGAAAAGTAATCTAGACAAGGGTTTTAGAACCTTAGCCCCTTGACTAATGAATATCCTGAAATACCTTCAGAATCAAAGTTCTAGATCTAATTGATGACAGTTCCTAATTTTTTGTGATATTATTATGAGGTAAGCCTTAAAAGCCAAAGACGATTAAACTTGCCGTAAAATTCGGGTAACACAAGCCTACTTGCCTACTCGGTTATTAAGGGGAAACCTGAACCAGCAGTTGTTAGATCGAGAATACCCGTGGGCTTAAGGCGGGGATTATCGAAAATTTGGGTTGAAAACCCCGTCGTTTTAGGACGGCTTTGTGTTAAAATCTGAGTGGTCTAAAAAACCCGCCCTATCATAGATACGACCGAATAAATATACTAGGTTGAAATTCCTGCAACGGGTTGACCCTTCGGCTTCGCTCAGGGTCAACGATGAGTGAGGGGAAGCTGACGGACGATGGGAACTCCATGCTAGAGGCAAAACGTACCGCAGGTCGGTATGTATAAACCAAAATTAAATCAGTCGCCGTCGGGCATTCGGAGACTTTAAATGGACGTGGAGAAAGTGTCAGACTTAAGCAATTAAGCATTTTTTGGTGAAGCGTCAACCCCATTCAGCGACCATCCTAAAAAGGTGGCGTGGTGAGGAATCACCGTCCGTTTACGGCGGTGAGGATGTCAACAATGGTATTTACTAGATTTCAACTATGACATTTACTGAAACTCAAACAAGAAGATCCGTCCTCTGCCTTCGCCCTGGTCAGTTTGTTGTTACGCCTTCGATTGATCAAGTTGCCACTCGCGCCTTACGTTATCTAAACGCTGGTTTTTCCATCCATCTATGTGGTCCAGCAGGAACGGGAAAAACAACCTTGGCAATGCACCTGGCCAATTGTTTAGCCAGACCCGTGATGCTGATCTTTGGCGATGATGACTTTACCAGTTCCGATTTAATTGGTAGCCAGTCTGGTTATACCCACAAAAAACTGATGGATAACTATATCCACAGCGTTCTCAAAGTTGAAGACGAGCTAAAACACAATTGGGTGGATTCTCGGTTAACAATGGCCTGTCGAGAGGGGTTTACCCTAGTTTATGATGAGTTCAATCGTTCTCGACCTGAGGTCAACAACGTTTTACTCTCTGCCTTGGAAGAAAAAATTCTCACCCTGCCGCCCACTAGCCATCAACCCGATTACCTACAAGTCAATTCTCAATTTCGGGCAATTTTCACCTCCAACCCAGAAGAATATTGTGGGGTTCATGCTACCCAAGATGCTTTAATGGATCGGTTGGTAACCATTAATATGCCTGAACCAGATCAACTGACTCAGACTGAAATTCTTGCCCAAAAAACGGGGATTGGTCGAGAAGATGCTTTATTTATTGTCAACCTCGTCAAAACCTTTCGCTTGAAAACTGCGACTGAAAAAACGTCGGGTTTGCGCTCTTGTTTAATGATTGCTAAAGTCTGCGCCTCTCACGATATTGTGGCTAACTCCGCTGATGCCGACTTCCGTGATATCTGTGCGGATGTTCTCTTGTCCCGCACAAGCTTACCTATTGATAGCTCAAGAGCTATTTTATGGGAAATCCTCGACAACAATCTGGTAGAATCCTTATCCGTTGTAGAGGAAGAGGAGCCTTCCGATGACCAAGCGTCAACTTCTGAGCCTTTGACAGGAAATCAATCGTTAAAAGCCATTCAATCTTTACTACGAACGAACTTGCTGAAGCAAAAAGACTAATTTTATATTCTTAATTGGGTGAAACCAACCGTGACTTCTTCCACTTTTGCTGGCTCGCTCAAAACCCAATCAAACAAATCCCTGAAAACAGCAACTCAAGGTTCGAGTTTGGCGGATATCCTTGAACGAGTTTTAGATAAAGGAATTGTGATTGCTGGCGATATTTCCGTTTCGATCGCCTCCACTGAACTTCTAAATATCCGCATTCGTTTGTTAATTGCCTCTGTTGATAAAGCAAGGGAAATGGGAATCAACTGGTGGGAAGGGGATCCCTACCTCCATAGCCAATCCCAAGCTTTACTAGCAGAAAATCGGGAACTTTCACTCCGACTCCAAACCCTGGAGACTGAGCTTGAAACCTTAAAATCCTTAAGCCAATTGAGTGCAATGGAGAGCCATGATACCAGTCCGAACGATGAAGCACATTCCTCAGATGCGTGAAATTCCTCACTTGAATCCTCAAAGGTTAGGGAATTTACACGAGACGATTGCCCCCCTTGATAAAGCAAGGGAAACGGCGATTAACGGCTTGCAAGGTTATCCCTACCTCCCTAGCCAATGCCAAGCTTTATTCGCAGAAAACCTGGAACTTTCACGGCGACTTCAAGCCTTAAAATCCTTAGCCAAATTAAGTGCAATAGAGAGCCGTGATATCAGTCAGAACGATCAGTCACATTCTTTATATACATTGAAATTCCTCAATTGAATCTTCAAACGGTAAAGAAGTTTACACCAGTTAACGATTGCCTCTGTTGATAGAGCAAGGGAGATGGAAATTAATGGGTGGGAAGGCGACTCCTACCTCCCTAGCCAATCCCAAGCTTTATTAGCAGAAAACCTGGAAATTTCACGCCGACTTCAAACCCTAGAAGCTGAACTTCAAGCCTTAAAATACCCCAATTAGGGGCGATGGAGAGCCATGATACCAGTCCAAATGAGCAAGCACATTCCTCCTGTCGGAGAAGTTCCTCACTTGAATCTTCACAAGGCAGCGGAAAATTGACATTGTTTAATTACATCATTTCTTCCCTCAGATAAAATTTCTTGGCCAAGCTCCCCACTAGACACTCACCGTCAAAAACTGCTCATTTACCAATTCCAACCATGACACTTGCTTGCACACCTTACGATTCTGATAATCAAGCCTTGCTGACCCGTCCAGAAAGTAATAGCCAAGCTGGTTTAGCCCCTTTACTGTTAACTGTCGTGGAACTGGTACGCCAATTGCTCGAAGCCCAAATCATTCGCCGGATGGAAAAAGGGGTTCTCAGTGAGTCTGATTTAGATAGAGCTGCAGAAAGTATCCAAAAATTGCAAGAACAAATTCTCTATTTGTGTGAAATTTTTGAGGTTGAGCCAGAAGAGTTAAATGTCCACCTAGGAGAGTTTGGAACTCTTTTACCTGAAGCAGGGAGTTATTACCCAGGAGAGGAGGGGATTAAGCCTTCTGTGTTGGAATTAGTGGATAGACTCCTCAATACAGGAGTTGTTGTGGAAGGAAATGTTGATCTGGGTTTAGCTCAACTAGATCTAATTCACCTCAAGCTTCGTTTGGTTTTAACTTCTCAGCCGCTTTAATTTGGGAGAATACTGATGACAGTGGGTCTTTATTTGTATGGAATATTTCCCGAAGCAGTTCCTGACGGACTGGTTTTGCAAGGGATTGATAATGAGCCAGTTCACAGTGAGATGATTGATGGTTTTAGTTTTCTCTACTCCGCTGCTCATAAAGAGAAGTATTTGGCATCCCGTCGCTATTTAATTTGCCATGAAAAAGTATTAGAAACTGTCATGGAAGCAGGGTTTACAACGTTGTTGCCCCTGCGGTTTGGCTTAGTTATCAAAACCTGGGAATCCGTCACCGAACAATTAATTGCTCCCTATAAAACCCAACTGAAAGAATTATTTGCTAAACTGTCAGGCCAGCGAGAAGTTAGCATTAAGATTTTTTGGGATAATCAGTGGGAATTACAAGCGGCTTTGGAGTCTAATCCTAAGTTAAAGCAAGAACGGGATGCGATGATGGGTAAAAACTTAAATATGGAAGAAATTATCCATATAGGTCAACTCATTGAAGCCACTGTATTGCAACGGAAACAAGACATTATTCAAGTCTTTAGAGAGCAATTAAATCATTGCGCCCAAGAGGTGATTGAAAGCGATCCGATGACGGATGACATGATTTACAATGCAGCTTATTTAATTCCCTGGGACGAAGAGCCGGAATTTAGCCAAAAGGTGGAAGCGATCGATCAGCAGTTTGGTGATCGCCTAAAAATTCGCTATAACAATTTAACCGCACCCTATACCTTTGCCCAACTTGTCTAAGGAGAGTATTAGTTATGTTTCTCGATCTTTTATTTCTTCCTGTTACCGGTCCTATTGGGGGTCTGATCTGGATTGGGGAGAAAATTCAAGAGCGTGCAGATATAGAATATGATGAGGCGGAAAATTTGCACAAATTGTTATTATCCTTACAACTATCTTACGATATGGGCAACATTTCTGAGGAGGAGTTTGAAATTCAGGAAGAAGAACTTTTATTAAAAATTCAAGCCTTAGAAGAAGAAGAAGAGGCAGAAAACGAATCTGAATCTTCTCTCTAAACTTGCAATCTTTCCCACCACATAGATCATGAACAAAATCACAAATTGTAAGCTTAGTAAGGGCGGATTTGACAAGCTCAAGAACTCGTTGAAGCTTGGTCAGAACTAGCCCTTGGTTAAGCCTTAATATTCTAGGTAAAAAGTTTGGAAATTACTGGAATTATTAGAGGAGTGAGCAACAGTTTTGGGGGAATCAGGCTTTTTAGCTACACTAGGAGGATTGACTGTACGCAAATTTTGAATGCTTTGTTCTGTAGTCTCAATTTGATCTGTCACAGACGTGAGACGACTTTTTAACTGCTCAATCTGCCGCTCCATCATTTCTAATTTTTCTTGGATACGTTGTTTTTCAGTAATTAACTTGTAAAGCTCAAGTTGGTGATCTGCTTCAGATTGTTTCCGAGGCATGGTGCTAATTTTAGATCTAATTGGTCTGGGTGGACGAGTGGTTGTCATAACAATCCCTGAATAACTTAGAATATTCTAGCATATCAACGCCCCAATATAAAAATTTGTAAAAAATCGTCAATTTTCTTTCGGTCAACCCTATGAAATTGTACAATCTATATACTTACGCTTTTTTGAAAACCCCCATAGAAAGCCTAAAATTACCCGTTGGAATGGCGAACCCATTGTTACTGATAACTGTTGGCTCTCTCTCGGCCGTAGTCGAACCCGAAGTTTGTTTAGACACTTTACAAAATGATGATGAACGCTTGATTCAATCGGTTTTATGTCATGATCGAGTCATCTGTGAATTATTTCGACAAACCACTATTTTACCCTTACGTTTTGGCACATCTTTTTTAGAGGCAGAAAATTTACTGACTCATCTTTGTTCTCATGCCCAAGAATATCAAGAAAAAATTGAAGAACTTGAGGGAAAAGGAGAATATCTTTTAAAATGTATTCCCCGTAAGCTAGAGGAGCCTGTACTCTCTTCTGAAAGCAGAGGCAGACAATATTTTTTAGCCAAAAAACAGCTTTATGAAGCCCAACAAGATTTTTATACTTTGCAAGGTTCAGAATGGCAAAATCTCGTGGATTTAGTCAACCAAAGCTATTCATCAACGAGGATTATTACTGCTCCAGGGACAGAATCACGAATTTATCTTTTAGTTGATTTTCAAGAAGAACCTTTACTAATCGAGCAAGTCTTGCATTGGCAGAAAGCCTGCCCCCGTTGGGAATTACAATTAGGACAAGTTTCTCCCCCCTATCACTTTACTTAACTTGATTTCTCTATGACTAACTTTAACTTGGTAAATAACTCTCTAAGTCCTTATGACACTCGACATTTAGTTATGTTTAGTGGCAAAGGAGGAGTAGGAAAAACTACCCTTTCCTGTGGATTTGCTCGCCGTTGGGCTAAATTATTTCCCGAGCAACAAATCCTGTTAATCTCAACCGATCCTGCTCATTCTTTAGGGGATGTATTGCAAACAGAAGTTAGCGATGAAGCATCACCTGTAAAAGACTTACCCAACTTAAAAGTTAGGGCATTAGATGCGGAAAAATTGCTCTTAGAATTTAAAGAAAAATACGGAAAATTTTTAGAACTTTTAGTAGAACGGGGCAGTTTTGTTGAAGGAGAAGATTTAACTCCTGTTTGGGATTTAGACTGGCCAGGTTTAGATGAAATCATGGGTCTATTAGAAATTCAACGATTACTAATAGAGAATGTTGTAGATCGAATTGTTGTTGATATGGCCCCCTCTGGTCATACCTTAAATTTATTGGAAATTAAAGACTTTTTAGAGATTATTCTCAATTCTTTAGAGTTGTTTCAAGAAAAACATCGTGTTATTTCGCAAACCTTTTCAAAAACCTACAATGCCGATGAGGTGGATGACTTTTTGGTCAAAACACAATCAGAATTAACCGAAGGCAAGCAACTCCTACAAAATCAGGATTTTACCCTTTGTTTAATTGTGGCAATTGCTGAACCGATGAGTTTATTAGAAACCGAACGATTACTCAATAGTTTGCATCACTTAAATATTCCCTGCGGCAGCTTATTTATTAATCGAATTCTAACGGATCCTAATCAAAATTTAGATCGCTACAGTGAGCAACAGCAACTCCTCGATAAATTCCTAAAAATTCCAGGTCAAGAGACAATTTTTACCCTGCCCCAACAAGTAAAAGAACCCCTAGGAGGTGAAGCATTAGATCAGATCATGAGTCAAATTAAAATCCTCGAAAAAGTAGAATTTATTGCGCCGCCTCCTATTCAATGGCCGCAAAAAATTCTGCCGAGTTTTAGTGATTTTATTGACGACAAACGCCAACTCATTATCATTGGTGGCAAGGGGGGGGTGGGAAAAACCACCGTTGCTGCGGCCATTGGTTGGGCGTTAGCTAATCGTCATCCCGATCAAAAAATTAGAATTATTTCTATCGATCCGGCTCATTCTTTGGGAGATGCCTTTGGGACAAAGTTAGGACATCAATCCACACAATTAACTGCTAATTTAAGTGGTCAAGAAGTTGATGCTAATATCATTTTAGAAAAATTTCGGGATGATTATTTATGGGAACTGGCAGAAATGATTAGTGGTGAAGGTAAGGAAGAAGGAAACATCAAACTAGCTTATACTCCGGAAGCTTGGCGACAAATTGTAGCCCAATCTCTGCCAGGAATTGATGAAATGTTGTCCCTAGTAAAAGTAATGGAGTTATTAGACCAGAAACAACAAGATTTGATTATTTTAGATACGGCTCCTACCGGTCATCTCCTGCGATTTTTGGAAATGCCAACGGCTTTAGGAGATTGGTTAAGTTGGATTTTTAAGCTTTGGATGAAGTATCAAAATGTCTTAGGGCGTGTAGATTTAATGGGACGATTGCGAACCTTAAGACAACAAGTGATGTATGCCCAGAAAAAACTAAAAGACCCCCAACATACAGAATTTATTGGAGTTTTGCAAGCCCAAGATGCCATCGTTGCCGAACAACTGCGATTGACAGCATCTTTGAAAAAAATGGGAGTCTATCAACGTTATGTCGTGCAGAATCGTTATCACGCTAATGAGGAAATTGATCGGGATTTATTCCCAGATCAAACTTTGATCCGCTTACCCAGTTTACCCCGGTCAGTAGAACCTCTAGCCCGGGTAAAAGGCGCAGCAGATCTGTTATTTTAAAGGTAATTAGTCTGATCAAGTCGGACTTCTTAACCCCATCTATCACCCAGTACCCATCCTTCACTTGACTCAGGAGAAATTTTATGGCAGAATTATTCAAAGGCTTTGAGCAATTAGTCGAACTGGCGAAAATCTTAGAAGAGAAACTGGAGAAAGGGGAAATTAAAACCGAAATGCAATTTAATTCCCGTCCCTTGAGTAATATTCCCCGTGCTGGCGGTATTCCCCGTCCAGGGGGAGTTTATCGCCCGAACAATGCTGGTGGGGATGATTTTGAGGTCAATCGCTATCGCTCATCCTCCACTGATTCAGGGATTGAAGACACTATGACACCGCCCGAAGGATCCACAACTGCTTCCCTTAAAGATGTTGGTGGCTTGACGGAAGTGATTAAAGAACTCAAAGAACTAATTGCCATTCCTCTGAAACGCCCTGACTTGTTGGCCAAATTAGGACTTGAACCTACTCGCGGCGTTCTCTTAGTCGGACCACCCGGAACCGGTAAAACCCTGACTGCCCGTGCTTTGGCCGAAGAACTCGGTGTTAACTATATTGCCTTAGTCGGACCAGAGGTGATCAGCAAATATTATGGGGAAGCCGAGCAAAAACTGCGGGGAATTTTTGAGAAAGCCAGTAAGAATGCGCCTTGTATCGTTTTTATTGACGAAATTGATAGCATGGCACCCGATCGCAGTAAAGTTGAAGGGGAAGTAGAAAAAAGACTGGTGGCCCAATTGCTGGGTTTAATGGATGGCTTTGCCCAAAGCCAAGGGGTGATTGTTCTAGCGGCGACAAACCGTCCCGACCATCTTGACCCTGCCCTCCGTCGTCCTGGACGGTTTGACCGAGAAGTCCTCTTTCGGGTGCCTGACCGTAAAGGCCGTTTAGAAATCCTCCATATTCTCACCCGTTCCATGCCCCTAGATGAATCAGTTTCCTTAGCTCTGATTGCCGATAATGCGGTGGGATTTGTCGGGTCAGATTTAAAAGCCGTTTGCCAGAAAGCGGCCTATAGTGCTTTGCGACGCCAGGTTCCTACGATTGACTCGCAAATTCCAGAAACAATGACGGTGGTCCAAGCCGACTTTTTGCAAGCCCTAAAAGAAGTTAAACCGGCGGTATTGCGGTCTGTGGAAGTGGAATCTCCCCATGTGGACTGGGACAATATTGGCGGACTTGAACAGATTAAACAAACCCTACAGGAGTCCGTGGAAGGGGCATTACTCCATCCGCAATTATATACGCAAACCAAAGCCCAAGCTCCCAAAGGTATTTTACTTTGGGGTCCACCTGGAACGGGAAAAACCTTATTGGCCAAAGCGGTTGCATCTCAGGCGCGAGCTAATTTTATTAGTATTAATGGACCTGAGCTTTTGAGTAAATGGGTGGGTGCGAGTGAACAAGCGGTGCGTGAGTTGTTTGCCAAAGCTCGTCAGGCAGCCCCTTGTGTGGTTTTTATTGATGAAATTGATACTTTAGCGCCAGCAAGAGGTCGTTATAGTGGGGATTCAGGAGTGAGTGACCGGGTTGTGGGACAAATCCTCACGGAGTTAGATGGGTTGCAAACGGGGGCAACGATTTTAGTGATTGGAGCCACTAATCGCCCAGATGCCTTAGATCCGGCCTTATTGCGAGCGGGACGGTTGGATTTACAGTTAAAAGTTGATTTACCGAATGCCTCTAGTCGTTTAGCAATTCTGGGGGTCCATAATGAGGAACGTCCTTTAGAGGATGTGGATTTAGGCTATTGGGCCGAGGCAACCGAAGGCTGGAATGGCGCAGATTTAGCGTTATTATGTAACCAAGCGGCACTGATGGCAATTCGTCGTTATCGCCATCAGGGAATGACTGACCCGGCTGATATTCGCATTACAACGGCTGATTTTAATCATGCTTACCAACTGTTGGTTGAACAGCGTGCCAATTGATTTTTTTTTCCCCCTTTACTTAAAGTAAGGGGGGATAATCTCAACTCAGGAAAACCATCCTAAAAAGAAAAATTTGCCAAAATGTCTGCAATAACGGGTCTAATTAACTGACGGTTCGCTCCTTTTCTACTGACAGTTTTTTTAGATAAAATGATTCACCACCCATATTGGTATAAGTTTAGTTTATGACAAGTGGGAGGGAAAAACCAAGAACGATGACTTGAGAGAAATGGTCAAGGAGGTGATGGAATGGGGGTAGTCCCCTCATACATAAGTTGGGACAGATGTATCTATGGTATTATTGGGGTGATCGGATAGTTGAGGTTCCTATCTCTTGAGATTTAAGCAATATTTCTGATGCCAAAATTGCCGCCGAAGTTGCCAAGAAATTTATCATGAATCAACCACCATAAAATATAGTTTATGTCTCTTTAATTTTCGACAATGAATAAATTAAATAACTTGTAATTATAGTCATATTTATGAACAATATTAATTATATTCAGCTAGTTAATCCGATTAATTTTCCTCAATTAGGAGAGGGAAAATCTCGCAGATAGACAGTCAATCATCCTTGGGTGCGATTGTCTGGTTTTAAATAATTGCGGTAAAATTAACCTAAATTCTCTATCGGCAAATTCGATGACTGCCTTCACTACTTCCCTGACTCTTTTAAGTCAATTTAAATTGGGAGATTTAAACTTAGAAAATCGTCTTGTGCTTGCTCCCATGACGCGAGCGCGAGCCGGAGAAAAACGTCTGGCCAATGAGATAATGGCCGAGTATTACCGGCAAAGGGCCAGTGCGGGATTAATGATTACAGAAGCGACGGTAATTTCTCCCCAAGCTAACGGTTGGCAAAATACCCCCGGTATCTACACCGATGAACAAGTGCAAGCATGGCAAATGGTGACAAAAATCGCCCAAAGAAAAGGAACACCAATTTTCTGTCAATTGTGGCACTGTGGTCGCGCTTCTCATCCTAGTTTTCAGGAAAATGGGGCTTTACCGGTTGCCCCTTCCGCAATTAGGATTAAGGGGGAGTTGCATACACCCATAGGTAAACAGCCCTACGAGACCCCTAGAGCCTTAGAAACCGAGGAAATCCCCGCAATTGTCGCCGATTACCGTCAAGCCGCTCAGAGGGCAAAATTAGCGGGGTTTGATGGCATAGAAATTCACGGGGCTAATGGTTATTTAATCGATACTTTTCTACAATCGGCCACTAATCAGCGTCAGGATAAGTACGGAGGCAGTTTGGCAAATCGTTATCGTTTTTTGCAGGAAGTAGTCGAGGCAATTTTAACTGTTTTTCCCAGTCATCGAGTGGGGGTGCGTCTGTCTCCCAATGGAGTTTATAATGACATGGGTTCCGAGGATTTTCGAGAAACTTTTCTCTATATTGCCCAAAGATTAAATGAGTACAATTTAGCTTATTTGCATCTGCTAGATGGCTTGGCTTTTGGTTTTCACGAAAAGGGTCAACCGATGCTTTTATCCGAGTTTCGGGCTGTTTTTAATAGTGCTTTAATCGGCAATTGTGGTTATACAAAAGAAACTGCTGAAGCCGCTATTCAGTTAGGAGATGCGGATTTAATTGCTTTCGGTCGCCCCTATATCAGTAATCCCGATTTGGTGGAAAGATTCGCCAATAATTGGCCCCTTAATCCCGATGCTGAGATGAAAGATTGGTATTCTTTTGACAAGGAAGGTTATATCGATTTTCCCAGTTATAAACCCTAGATTTTCTCGTAAAACCGGGGTTGGGACGAGGATAAAGTTAACCCCTCACCCAACCTTACTTACCAACGATTTAAGAAACCGCCACCATTACCCCAGCGCGGTCGGGAATTAAAGAAACCACCACCGTCAGACCAACCATTGCGCCAAGGGCGGGAATTAACGAAACTACCACCGCGACCATCTGCCCAACCACCGACACGACTATTCCCCCAACCGCGATTGCCACCATCTCCCCAGCCTAAAGCTTGTAAACTAGGATCGGCAGTACCTTCCGGCAGTTGGTTAACTCGTTCGCGTACAGCGCTAGATAGACGACTTAAACGCGCCTCAATGGGGTTAGCCTCGTCCGAGGCGGCCTGGGCAGTGCTAGTCAGACCGAAAGCAGATAAAGCGAGAAGAAAGCCGACTAAACCAGTTTTATTGCTGATATTCACCTGAATTTATGCTCCTATTTGGCTTCTTGGGGATTAATTTGGGCGTGTTCGATAACTTTGAAGGCAAAAAACCCCTTTAATAATTCTGGGGGGATAGGAACCATGCCTTGACTACCGAACCAGCGATCGATTTGACTAACGGTGGCCGTATCATTGGTGATGTAATCCTGCATCATTTTAACAATGGCATAGTTGACATCATCCAAAAAAGTAGAGTTATTTTCGGGAACCATGCAAGCAATGCCAAAATTAGCTAGAGCTTCTTCGGGGACGATTTCGTAGATTTTAGGGTTATCTCTGAGGATTGTTCCCGCTAAAGAAATGCTATCCCCCGCTATTGCGTCGATTTTACCGGTTTTTAAAGCTTCGATCGCTTCTTCTATGGTGCTGTAGGTAGTAACAATTGTCGCTTGCGGTTGTACTAATTTAATCACATCGACGGCCGCAGAAGTGGGAACCAAGGCGATGCGTTTACCGATTAGGGATTGAGGAGTGGAGAGATTGCTACCTTTTTTAGCTAAAATCCTAATCCCAGAAATGCTGTAACTGATGGAAAAATCGACAACTTTCGCCCTTTCCCAAGTAAAAGCCGTACTACAAGCGATATCGATTTCCCCGCTACGAATGAGATTAATTTTCTCTCCGGGTTGGTTAGCTTCAATCATTTGCAGGGTGACGGGACGACCGAGACGAGTTTCCAATCGTTTTCTAATTCGTTCCAACACATCCATAGAATAGCCGACTAATTCCCCCTTATCATTGATGTAGGAGTAGGGAATCGCATCAAAACGGGTTCCTACGGTCAAAAATCCCGTGCGAGCCACTTTTTCCACCACTGTTTCCGCTAAACTTGCACTGGCGAGGAACATAGGTAATAGGCAACCTAGTCCCACTAACTGTAAAATTTTCTTCATAAATCGAGTGCTTGCTCCCGTACAAACATAACTATACTAGAAGTCGCTAAAAAATCTTCAGGGTTTCCATAATAATTTCTGTGAACTTTGACAAATTATAGCAACTCTCCCAAATCTGACTACAAAAGTTTGCTATCCCTAAATCCCCCTTAAAAAGGAGACTTAAATTCGATAATTCGATCGGTAATTTTGGTAATAATTTGATAGTAGAAGTGGGTAAAAAATCAGTCTTTAAACCTTTAGCTTGATGATGACTTGGCTCTTCTGGTTTCTGTGTGAAAACGAGGTCTATACTGATAGTTTTTTCGGCGAAATAGTCCTAAAAGTTTTGCCCAATAAGCACTTCACGATTCCATCAGCAAAAATTATCACACAAAGTCGAGAAGAGCCAAATGGAGAATCACGTTGGGGCTGTTTGGTATTTTATTCATGACTACAATGCCCAATTAGCAAAGGTTTGAGCTATCACCACTACAATAAAATCACTATCGATAGAGTAACCGCCGTCAACACACCTAGAGGTTCAGGTTTGTCTTGTCAGCTAAAAGCTGATGTGCAATACTTGAGGCAGTGCGGTCTTGGGGTCTCCCCCAGTAGAGCAACAATTAGTCAAAGCCATAGCAGATATCGGGTTTTATGAGTTTCGGCGACAGATGGAATACAAGAGTCAATGATAACTGATAACTGATAATGTTGGTTCCCCTTACCCGTCAATCGATCGAGCAAATTGTCCCGATTATCGCCACTGGACCCCAGTACGCTCACTATTGGGGTAAATGGTCTGATTTTCTGCGCCGTTTATTCATTTCTGTCATCGCTCTCACCGCAGCTTGGTTAATCGGTAATTTATTCGGCCCTGGTGGTTTAACGATTAAACTGATTTTCGACATTATCGCCGGTTTATATTGGCTCTGGGGTCCAGTTTATTGGGCCAGTGTTCGCAATAACACCTATCGTCGTCTTCCCTACGGGGGGTTTTGGCGCGGTCGCGTTTTCGATGCTTTTGTGACCGAGGAATTAATCGGGGAAGAAGAAAGGGTCAATAAACGCGGGGAATTAGAGATTATCGAAAATCGCCAACGCTGTATTAATCTGGAAATCGGTGATCAAACTGGGTTTTCGGCGATCGTTCGCGCTCCCCTCAAACGCATTCATAAATCGATCCGTCCCGGGATGGTAGCCGAAGCTTTGTTAATGTCTCGAGATCCCGATTTAGGCGATATCAATCAGCTTTCTGATGTTCATCTTCCCCAACTCGACCAGTGGATAGGGGAATATCCTGTCCTGCGACGGGATATTTTCCAGCAAGTTAGCCGAGAATTAGGAGGGGGAAAAGAACCCCGGCCAAAACCTTCTCGTTATTCTAATAATGTCATCCGAAGACGCAAAACCCGTTAATTGTTCGGCGATCGCTAAAAAGACAGCGGTTTCTGGGCCATCTATATAGGGTTTGCGGCAAAAAGTTTGCTTCTTTCTTGTTCCTTCTCCCCACTCCGGCGCTCCCTGCTCCTCTATACCCTTTAAACAGGATTTAGTAAGTACCTAAGCAAAATTAATTACACATCCACTAACCCTCTGGCACTATTGCAACAGTGCCTATCTCAAAAATGGAAATTAATTTGGCACGACTACTTATCTCCCGTCTCCCGTCTCCTGTCTCCTGTCTCGACGCTCTTATTCTTTGTGTGATCAGTTTAACTTATATAGGAGCGATCAATCTTTGTGTCCTTTGTGTCTTTGTGGTTCTTTCCACTCGCTCGCTAGTAGGACTGTATCTTAGAATACATTTTACCCAGCAAACCTAAGAGAGCCCTGTCTCGACTAAGAAATTAATTTGGCACGACTACTTATTAGTCTCCATTAACATTTCTGAGCCTATTGTTAAGTTTGGCTAATAACAGCTTATTTTTAGTTCTTTGTCAAGCCACTATTACAATTTTTAATCTTTGACCTTTAGCCCGATTTAACATTGATCTTAAAAATCTGGTTTTTTGTAGCGAAGAAAACAGTTTTATTAACCATTATCTGCAGCTATAGAGGGAAATCGGGGAGGGCTGATAATCCTTGAAAGCCTTGTCAATACTAGCATTATTACCTCTCGAAATTTCACTAATTCCCTTAGTTTTCCTAACCTTGATCCCCTCTAGGACACAAAAAATTAAAAACCCTTTATCTTAACTTGGTTTTTAGCGCAAGTCAACCCTTTATTTAAATTTTTGATTCTCTTGCCCGATAACGATATAAATTCTCGTAATGACCAACCGATTTTCCGTGATACGGTTGAACAGAACGCAACCAAGTTAGCTCTGCAAACAAAAAGGAATGTTAGCAAATTCCTTCAGCTTTGCATTGGGAACTTGCTAACGCACAATTAAGAAAGTCTATGAATAAACAACTGATCAACAAACTACAAGCTGTAACCGCTCTCACGGTATTGGGGACTACAGCCTCGATAATTTGTTCCCAGACAGCAGGACACAGCAACAGCCTGACGGATATTAGCGTAGACCGTCAAACTGTTATCGAGTCAACTACTCAAACCGTTCTGTCCGCTTTTTCTAATAGTCGAACAACTGATTCAGATATTAAAGTATCACGTTCTGTTCAAGATAATGCTAACGAAATTCTGAAAACTTTGGAGTCCCTAGTGGACAAAGAAAATACCGTCCCTGCAAGCGTTACACCCCGGCCCCAAGAGGCCATTCCTTCGACGGTACAACCCCAATCACAACCCAATCAAGTCAAGCCGGCCCCGGCCAGCAATCCTGCCTCAGTCACACCGCCAGAGAAGCCAAAAACAAGTCCAGAGGTAAAAACCAGCAGTCGCCCCCGTAAAAAGGGAATGGCCTCCTGGTATGGTCGCGGTTTCCATGGTCGTCGCACCGCTAGTGGTGAGACTTTTAACTCTAGTGGTTTAACCGCCGCTCATCGCTATCTACCTTTCGGCACCAAGGTTAGGGTAACTAATCTGCGTAATGGGCGCTCGGTGGTGGTGCGAATTAACGATCGCGGTCCGTTTAGCGGTGGTCGCGTCATCGACCTTTCCAGAGGTGCGGCAGCGATTATCGGTGTCTTCCAATCGGGAGTTGCCCCAGTTGTCTTGGAAGTTTTAGGCAGATAATCAGTTATCAGTTATCAGTAAACAGTTATCAGTAAACAGTAAGCAGTGAAAAGACAGCACTGTTAATGCTACTCAATACCCCTCACTCAATAATGCGTCTTGGAAAATTCAGTACAAATGATCGGGATTCCTCCTTATCCCTGACTTGAAAGAGGGTGTAGGGTGTGGGGTGTGGGGTGTAGGGAAGGAAACCTCTTTCATCTGTGGGGGTGAAAATTTTTTCATCGGGACTGACTAAAAACTCACATCTGATCAGTGATAACTGATAACTGGTAACTGGTAACTGGTAACTGGTAACTGATCACTGATAACTGATCACTGCTATAGTGATCCTATTGAGATTTGACTGGGTTTATGTTAGAAATTAGCGATTTATCGGTTAATTATGGCGGAATCAAGGCATTACAGCAGGTTAGCTTAAGGGTAGAAAAGGGGGAAATTGTCACCCTCATTGGAGCGAACGGAGCAGGAAAAACGACGACTCTAAAGACGATATCTCGGATTTTAACGGCAAAGACGGGGCGAATAATTTATCAGGGTCAAGATATTACCCATTTACCACCCCATGAAATCGTTAAACGGGGAATTGCCCATAGTCCGGAAGGGAGAAGAATCTTAGCGCGTCAAACAGTCTTGACAAATTTGCAGTTAGGGGCCTATACGAGAAGCGATCGCCTAGGAGTAAAAAGCGATATCGAAGAGCAGTGGCGACTGTTTCCCCGACTATCGGAGCGCCGAGAGCAGTTAGCGGGAACCCTAAGCGGTGGGGAACAGCAGATGCTTGCGATCGCAAGAGCTTTAATGAGTCGTCCCAAGTTATTGTTACTAGACGAACCCAGTTTAGGACTAGCACCGCAGATAGTGCGAGAAATCTTCAGTATTATCCGTCAATTAAACAAATCGGGAGTAACTATCCTGTTAGTGGAACAAAACGCCAATTTAGCCCTAGAAACTGCCAATCGCGGCTATGTTTTGGCAGCGGGACGCTTGACTATCGCAGGAGAAGCCGGGGATTTACTCAGGGATGAGCGGGTCAAACAAGCTTATTTGGGTTAATCGATGATGATGCGCCAATTATAGATAAAAGCCTATGGTAAAGGTAGGACAAAAAATATTCACAAAATTTTACAAAGTCGCATAAAATGAACACATAACGAAATAGGTATTTTTTCTTACTGCCATGCTAACGGCTAACTTCCCCTGGCTCACTGCCATCATTTTGCTCCCCTTGCTTTCCTCCTTCCTAATCCCTGTAATCCCCGACAAGGAAGGAAAAACCGTTCGTTGGTTTGCTCTTGGAGTCGGACTAGCAGACTTTGTTTTAATGTGCTACGTCTTTTTACAAAAATATGATTTAAGCAACCCCAACCTACAATTAGTGGAAAAAATCGATTGGGTTCCCCAAATAGGTTTAAGTTGGGCGGTGTCGGTAGATGGTATCTCGGCACCGTTAGTTTTATTAGCAGGATTGGTGACAACCCTTTCTATCTTGGCCGCGTGGCAAGTGGACCGCAAACCCCGTTTATTCTACTTCCTGATGCTGTTGCTCTACGCCGCTCAGATTGGTGTTTTCGTCGCCCAAGACTTATTATTATTCTTTTTAATGTGGGAAATCGAGTTAATTCCCGTTTATCTACTCGTTTCCATCTGGGGTGGTCAAAAACGTCGTTATGCCGCCACTAAATTCTTACTCTACACCGCCGCCGCTTCTATCTTCATCCTCGTTGCCGGTCTAGCCATGGCCCTTTACGGTGGTGGTGCGATGACCTTTGATATGGCGGAATTAGGATTTAAAGATTATCCCCTCGCTTTAGAATTAGTCCTTTACGCTGGTTTATTAATCGCTTTCGGAGTCAAACTCGCCATCTTCCCCCTCCATACTTGGCTCCCCGATGCTCACGGTGAAGCTTCTGCACCTGTATCGATGATTCTCGCTGGTGTTCTCCTCAAAATGGGTGGTTATGGTTTAATCCGTCTTAATATGGGGCTTCTACCCGATGCACACATTTATTTTGCCCCGATTCTAGCGATTCTCGGTGTCGTTAATATTATCTACGGTGCTTTCGCTTCCTTCGGTCAACAAAACATGAAACGCCGTCTCGCTTATTCCTCGGTTTCACACATGGGATTTGTCCTTTTAGGGATTGCTTCCTTTACCGATGTGGGTATTAGCGGCGCTATGTTACAAATGCTCTCCCATGGTTTAATTGCCGCCGTCTTATTCTTCCTTGCTGGTGTCACCTACGACCGCACCCATACCTTAGCTTTAAACGAGATGGGTGGGATTGCTCAAGCGATGCCGAAAGTCTTCGCTCTCTTTACTGCCGGCGCCATGGCTTCCCTAGCGCTACCCGGAATGAGCGGTTTTGCCAGTGAAATTACTGTATTCATCGGTGTCACTAGCAGTGACGTTTATAGCCAAACCTTCCGGGTTGTGACTGTCTTCCTCGCTTCCGTTGGTTTAATCCTCACCCCCATTTATCTACTCTCCATGCTTCGTCAAGTTTTCTACGGAGATGGTTCTTCCTGCGATATTACTAACATTCTCCCCAACAAAAGTAACGAACAAGCAGTTTGTTTCGGTACTAGCTGTGTCCTTCCTGACGAATCAGAATATATTGACGCTAAACCCAGAGAAATCTTTATCGCTGTCTCTTTCCTCGCTTTGATTGTCGCTATCGGTTTTTATCCCCAACTAGCTACCCGTATCTACGATGTCAAAACGGTGGCAGTTAACTCGGAAGTGCGTCAAGCTTACACAGAAATCGCCGCTACTCGTCAAAATATCTACGCTGAAACTCAAGCGGATGTAAGCGCCAAGGTTGCCAGCATCTTCCAATAAATTGGCAAGTCTAAGGTTAATAGGTTATCAGGAGTAGAAATTCTGCTCCTGATTTTTTTGGCGAGGAAAAAGATGCGAGCATTTATACTAAAATCTAAGATAGCTGGTTTAATACGCACAGAAAACGGGTTTCTCCGAGAAACCCGTTTTCTACTCATGCACTCATGCAAAAAGGGGAATAAATAATCAGTCTTTAATAACCAGATTTAGTATAATATCGTCTCTGGGATCAAAACAAAAGCTTAGAATAGAGAAAATATGTGGACTTTTATTGATTTATTTGCCGGTATAGGAGGATTTAGAATCGCCCTAGAGAATCTCGGTTGTCAATGCGTTTTTTCTTCGGAAATCGATCCTCACTCCCAAAAGGTTTACTTGGCTAACTATGGTCATTTACCCGATAATCAAGACATCAGAAAATTAGAGGTAAAAACTGTCCCCGATCATGATATACTATGCGGCGGGTTTCCCTGTCAAGCCTTTAGTATCGCCGGCAGAAAACACGGTTTTGAAGATGCACGCGGAACCTTATTTTTTGAAGTTGCCCGGATC
>NZ_JAPZSO010000214.1:0-3350 GCF_027531715.1 Microcystis sp. LE19-8.1F
CTGTTATCCCCAGCGTACCTTTTATCCTTTGAGCGATGGCCCTTCCATGCAGAACCACCGGATCACTATATCCAACTTTCGTCCCTGATCGACTTGTCAGTCTCACAGTCAAGCATGCTTATGCTATTGCACTCCACGTACGGTTACCAAGCGTACTGAGCATACCTTTGAAAGCCTCCGATACTCTTTCGGAGGCGACCACCCCAGTCAAACTACCCACCACACACTGTCTCCCTCTTGGAGGGATTAGACATCAAGAAAATAAAGGGCGGTATTTCACCGTTGACTCCCCTACGACTAGCGCCGCAGGATCAAAGCCTCCCGCCTATCCTACACATCATCTACCCAATGTCAATGTGAAGCTATAGTAAAGGTGCATGGGGTCTTTCCGTCCCGTGACGGGTACACGGCATCTTCACCGTGACTACAATTTCACCGAGCTCGCGGCTGAGACAGTGCCCAGATCGTTACACCATTCGTGCAGGTCGGAACTTACCCGACAAGGAATTTCGCTACCTTAGGACCGTTATAGTTACGGCCGCCGTTTACTGGGGCTTCAGTTCAAAGCTTCGCACTTGCGCACTAACTTCCCCCCTTAACCTTCCAGCACCGGGCAGGTGTCAGGCCATATACCTCATCTTTCGATTTCGCATAGCCATGTGTTTTTGTTAAACAGTCGCCTGGGCCATTTCTCTGCGACCCTCCATTACTGAAGGGCACCCCTTTTCCCGAAGTTACAGGGTTAATTTGCCTAGTTCCTTAGCCACGACTCACTCGAGCACCTCAGGATTCTCTCCTTGACTACCTGTGTCGGTTTGCGGTACGGGTACCTTATCAATTAACGCTAGCGGATTTTCTCGGAAGTCTGATTACACTCTCTATCAATTCGGCCGAAGCCTCCTCGTACTATTGGGTTTCAGCATCAAATACGGATTTGCCTATATCTGATATACCTACGCCTTTCAACGCCCACTTTCGTCAGGGCGCGGAGTTGTCACTGCTCCTTCTCCACTTCGCTCGATAAGGTAGTACTGGAATATTAACCAGTTGGCCATCAACTTCGCCTTTCGGCTTTGCCTTAGGACCCGACTTACCCGCGGCTGATTGACATTGCCGCGGAACCCTTAGTCTATCGGTGGACGGGGTTCTCACCCGTCTTATCGTTACTTATGCCTACATTTGCTTTTCTATCCGCTCCACCGTCCATTACCAGACGACTTCTCCGCTGAATAGAATGCTCCCCTACCACAGTATTACTACTATCCAAAGCTTCGGTACTACACTTAATGCCCGATTATTATTGATGCCCTGTCGCTCGACCAGTGAGCTGTTACGCACTCTTTAAATGAATTGCTGCTTCCAAGCAAACATCCTGGCTGTCAAAGCAACTGGACCACCTTAGTTCAACTTAGTGTAGATTTTGGGACCTTAGCTGTTGGTCTGGGTTCTTTCCCTCTCGGACACGGACCTTAGCACCCATGCCCTCTCTGCGGAATATATTTAATAGCATTCGGAGTTCATCAGGATTTGGTAGGATGTGACTCCCCCTAGTCCTATTGGTAGCTCTACCTCTATTAAACTTAACTTCCACGCTGCCCCTAAAGGCATTTCGGGGAGTACGAGCTATTTCTCAGTTTGATTAGCCTTTCACCCCTACCCTCAGTTCATCCAAAAACTTTTCAACGTTTACTAGTTCGGACCTCCATGGGGTGTTACCCCCACTTCATCCTGACCAAGGGTAGATCACAAAGTTTCGCGTCTACTCCCACTGACTATGCGCCCTATTCAGACTCGCTTTCGCTCCGGCTGCGGACTTCAAAGTCCTTAACCTCGCCAGTGACAGTAACTCGTAGGCTCATTATGCAAAAGGCACGCCATCACTCCACGAAGGAGCTCTGACCGCTTGTAGGCGTACGGTTTCAGGTTCTATTTCACCCCGTTATTCACGGTTCTTTTCACCTTTCCTTCACAGTACTGGTTCACTATCGGTCTCTCAGTAGTATTTAGCCTTACCGGATGGTGCCGGCAAATTCAAACGGGGCGTCTCCGACCCCGCCCTACTCAGGATACCACCTCTTATTACAAATTTACATTTACGGGGCTATCACCCTCTGTGGCCGGCTTTCCCATACCGTTCAATTTCTTTGTAACTCAATTATGTGGTCCTATAACCCCTAACCAGCCGTAACTGGGTAGGTTTGGGCTCTTGCGCGTTCGCTCGCCACTACTGGCGCAATCACTATTGTTTTCTCTTCCTCCAGGTACTTAGATGTTTCAGTTCCCTGGGTTTGCTCACCTTGCGGTGTACCACGCCTTCAGCATGGTGGGTTGCCCCATTCGGACACCTGCGGATCAATTCGTATTTGCCAATCCCCGCAGCTTTTCGCAGCTTATCACGTCCTTCTTCGCCTCTGAGAGCCTAGGCATTCCCCATACGCCCTTATTTACTTCTCTTTTAATTAAGACTAGTATATTTCAATACTAGCCCCCATTACCTATATGCTCGCTAATTTGATTCAGATTACTCTAAACCAAATTGCTTAATATTTAAACCATTAAGATTTCTCCTAATAATTCTTACTATCTACTCTTCTTCCAATATGTCAATGAACTCCTTTGTCAATAACCTCCACTATCATCGTAGGCAGATGGCTTATCTGCTCTTACTATCCTGTGGTATCAACAACGTGATAATTAATCAGCTCCGGGCCTCTAGCTTATAGCTACTAGCTCTACTGTCATTATCTTTCAATAAACTTTCTCAAAGCCCTTCCAGCTTTGATTTTCTTCTTTTTTTTGATTGTCAATTGCCAATTGTTCATTGTCAATTGCACCTGTGGAGAATATCGGAGTCGAACCGATGACCTCCTGCTTGCAAAGCAGGCGCTCTAGCCAGCTGAGCTAATCCCCCGTTCTAATTGTCAATTGTCAATTTAACAATTGTCAATTGATTCAGTGGGCCTGCGTGGACTCGAACCACGGACCTCTACATTATCAGTGTAGCGCTCTAACCACCTGAGCTACAAGCCCCTTTCTTAGCTGCTAGCTTCTAGCTGTCAGCTTCGAGCTTGGTACTTATAACTGGTAGGCCAGTCCTTGGTTTGCCTCTAAGATCTTTGCTTTCGCTTCAGGTCTTTCGACTCGCAGCTCGCAGCTTGTGAACTCGCAGCTTTTCTCCTCAATATTTTCGAATAAATGTAATTGATAGCGGACTGTTAGGACGTTTTAATAAAAAAGAACTAAGATCGTATTTACTGTTTTTTGCCACGCCTAAGCGTGATCCCAAACAGCTCCAGAAAGGAGGTGTTCCAGCCGCACCTTCCGGTACGGCTACCTTGTTACGACTTAGC
>NZ_JAPZSO010000177.1:0-4792 GCF_027531715.1 Microcystis sp. LE19-8.1F
TCTAGCATTAACGATGACTTTTACCCTGGGGTCTTTTTGAGCAATTTTTTTTAATTCATCTACAGTTTTATCTTGGGAAGCGTTATCGATAAAAAGATGTTCATACTCATAGTTAGGTAACTGATTAAAGACTTCTTTAACCCGCAGGTAAAGGTCTTCAACATTTCCTTCCTCATTATAACAAGGAGTCATTACAGTAATTTTCTTCATTGTGATCTTTCTCTAAAAACAAATAGTTTCATTAAAATAAAAGAGATGACAGCCATGGGAAGAACCAAGATAGCACCAGCGATTAACATTTTAGTTTTTTGCTCGATGCCAATATCAATAGCATCAACAATTCTCAGGGCCTCAACGTTCAAGAGAAAAGTCACCACATAAACTAAGACAAAACGAAAGATTAATTTATTGTTTTGGCTACCAAAAACTAACTTTCCCGTGGTTTGAAAGTTAAATAAAACCCCCAGAATAGTAGCCAGCAAGACAGCATATTTATAATTTAGTCCTATCAGTATAATACTACCATATAAAAAATAACTGAATAAGGTATTCAGTACGCCAACTAACACAAACCTGGCAAATTCATGTTTTTTAATCAGGTTAACCAATCTATGCTTTTTGATCAGATACATTTTCTTAGTTCATTCCCCCGCAAGTCATTAATTATTGATTAGATTATTGTTGCCCAATTTTAACAGATAACTGTCAAAAATTCATTGAGTAGAGGTCTCACTTGATTCTCTAACTCTAGCGAAACCTTCTCCATTTTACCTTCTCCTCGTGTTAGGATGCAGTTAATTGATCTTCCAGTATTTTTCTTGTCCAGTTTAATTGCTCCTAAAATAAGCTCTAAAATATTAGAGGTTAACTCCTGGTTATAAGGCTGATAATAAGGTTTCAAAAACTCTTCCAAATTATCAAAATATCCCGATTCTACCATTCCTAGTCTTTCGGAAAAGAAGGTAGCCGTAAGCACCCCTAAAGTTACAGCAATTCCATGGGGAATTTTATAGTTAGTGGCCGATTCATAAGCGTGTCCGAAAGTATGCCCATAATTTAAAATATTTCTAATTCCCTTGTCAAACTCATCCCGCTCAATGTAACGTTTCTTGATATTTAGAGCATCTAAAATTAGATTTTGAATCTCTAGAAAATCCGACGATAGTTTTTGAAGATTAATTTTCATTTGTTGAACTTCAGATTGACCAGCCAGTAAATTTAGCTTGATAATTTCCCCCAACCCAGAGCGAATTTCATCAGAGGGTAAGGTCTTCAATACAGAAAAAACAAGAATAATCTCATGGGGAGGATAAAATGTCCCGATTTGGTTTTTGAAGTTTTGGATATTGATCGAGCTTTTACTGCCAATACAACTATCACATTGAGCTAATAAGGTAGTAGGAATTAATATCCATTTAATCCCCCTAAATAAAACGGAAGCTATAAAACAGCCAATATCTTGAATAACTCCACCTCCAATTACTAGCAAGGTACAGTCTTTCCTAAAACCTAATTCCAAGAGGTTTAAAAAAATTGGTGTGAGTTGTTCAAAAGATTTTTGTTCCTCCGTAGCCTCTATTTTTAAGAGAGGGCGATCGGACAAAACTTCTTCTATTGGCTGTGAGTACAGGTGGAAAACGTTACTATCAACTAAAGTAAAAACGGTCTTGTCTTTAACAGCTTGTGTTAAAGCATCTTTTAAGCCTTCCTTGACTTCAACACAGTAGGGGTGAAATTGACTTTGGATTTCTAGCATAACTCAAGAACCTTAAAATCAGGGTTTATTTACAGGTGAAGCCGCCATCAATTACTAGAGTTTGTCCAGTGAGATAGGTATTTTCTTCCGAACACAAAAAACTAACTAGCTTGGCAATTTCATGGGGTTGGGCAAGACGTTGTAAGGGAATGGTAGCAGTAATTGCCGCTAACTGTTCAGGGGAATTATTGACAAAGGTTAACTCGGTTTCCACATATCCCGGACAAACCGCGTTTACGAGAATACCATAGGGAGCCAATTCCACTGCCGCAGTCCGGGTCAAACCGTTTAACCCTGCTTTAGTTGCCGAGTAAGCAGAGCGGTTTTCTCTGGTGACTAAACTAAAGATAGAGCTTATATTGACTATCCTTCCCCACTTTTGGGCTTTCATATAGGGAGAGAACCCTCTAATTAGGGCCATGGGGGCGGTCAAATTCACCTGAAGCATAATTTGCCAGTCCTCATCTTTGACATGGGTAAGTTCATTGAGAAGATTAATCCCAGCATTATTGATGATTATGTCAAACCCCTTCCCCTGCTCGGAAGCGATATAAGCGGCAATGGACTCCATGCGGGAAAGATCCAAGACATCCCGTGTTGGGGCAATTACTTCAACGCCTTGGTCTTCCAATAATGAGGCCATGGCAGCCCCAAGTCCGCGAGAACCTCCAGTAATCAAGGCTTTATGATGCTTTGTTAGATTTACCATAGAGTAATTTATTAATTGAACTGCGGTAGCGTTCTTCCATCATTTCTAAGCGACTATCATCTTCTCGATGAATTGCCCCATAGTAATTCTTTTTATTCTTCAGCCACATAAGCTCAAATTCAACCGCCTTCAAAAAAGCCTCCTCCGGGTTATTGATGGCTTCCGGACAACGGAAGACAACCTTTCGGGTTTCAAAGCGATCAAGATGTCCTTCAGGAAAGGCTTTAAAGAAAGGTAATGAATGAACGGAAACCCCACCGCCTACAACCACCTTTAACCCGGCTGATTTCGCTTTTTCAGCAATTTTCAAGGCAATATCTAGGACTTGATCGCTATTAATATCTTCACGAGTCAATCCCATAGAACCTGACAGGTCAACTCGCCCAATCACCACCCCACTTAAAGACTTGATTTCGGGCAAGGATAACATTTCATCAAAGTTTTTAAAAGCTGTAATCGTTTCTAAGTTAATCAGAAATTCTACATCTTGTTTTTGATCACTGCTAAAGCCGATATTGATCGCATTCAAGTATTTTTTCAAGGCGTAGGCCGTTTCTACCATGGGAGCAATTACCCGTTCAGCCCCTAAGCTAGTAGCATCAAACATATCCTTGATGGCCTCACAGCCACCAATTTTTAAGTTTAAACCCAAGCCGGCTGTAAGACTAACCTCTTTGAGGCGCATTGCTTCTTCCATGCGGGTGCCTTCCGCTTCAAATTCGGCCTTGACTCCACAAACGTTATAGTTCTCCTTTAATTCCAATAAAAGTTCCACCATTCGTTTTTCCATCGAGTTCATAGTTTTCCTGCTCCTTGATTAGCTAGTTTTAAGTTTGAACTTGAAAGAAGTATAACCTATTCAGTCATGGGCGCAACAATCATATTACTCATAAACTCATCCCGATCTAGGAAGGGGGACAAATCTTCTAAGGGAGAAGATACCATGCGTCCATCATCCAAGCGACGAGAAGACAACTTAGGAGCAAAGGGTTGATTGAGGTCAAGAAACACTTCACATATCTGAGAACCTTCTCCTTCAATGGTTTCTTGAATAGCTTCCCGCATAGTTGCATGTTCTCGGCAAAGTCGGTAAGGAATCCCATAGGCCGCAGCTAACTTTTCAAAACTGGGAAAGGTCACGCCACTTTCAGGTCCACAACCGACAATATTATCGGCAAAGAAATTCTGCTGAGTTTGACGAATCGAGTGATAGCCTTGATTATTGAGGACAAAAATCTTGATAGGCAGTTGATATCCCACCAGGGTTTGTAATTCTTGTAGGTTTAATTGAATGCTGCCATCTCCCGCAATACAAATCACTCGCCGCTTACCACTGGCAATACAGGCCCCAATCGCCGCGGGTAGATCGTATCCCATGGAGGCACAACCAGAGTTAGTGTAGAGGCGCTGTCCCTCTTTGATTGATGCCGCTTGAAATGTCGTCACACAGGCGGTTCCATCACCGGTCACGACTATTTCTCCTGGGGGGAGTTCCTTAAAGAGAGTTTGAGCAAAGCAATAAGGGTTAACTGCCCCTTGTGTTAGCCAATATTCGGGTAAGACAGTGGGATATTTTTCCTTACGAAGCAAACACCAGTCTAGCCACTGTTGATGGTGTTGTGTTGGCTCAACTTGATGTTGCAGTAAATGCGCCAAGAAGTCGGCTACATCAGCATGAACAGGTAGATCCGGCTTGAGCGTTGGCTTTTTCAGTTCTGATTCGTCAATATCCACGATAATCTTATAGGCTTCCCGGGCAAAATTTTCCCAGTTATAGCTCACCTGGCGGATGTTGAGCCGGCAACCTAAAACTAATAAGAAATCAGCATTTTGGACGGCAAAATTACCAGGGCGATCGCCGACCGTGCCGGGCCTACCAATATAGTAAGGATGATCGTTCCAGATCAGATCGTGAGCGTTCCAAGCTGTAACTACGGGGATTTTCCAAGTATTCACTAAGCGCAGGAAGTCTTCATAAGCCCTCCCTAAACGAATTCCCGAGCCGGCGTAGATAACCGGGCGTTCGGCGGTTTTCAGTCGGTTGATAACTTGTTCACAGGTAGCTGCTAGATTGGTAGTAGTATAGTTGATGGCATCTTCTTTGGGGTCGTAGCCCGGTAGAGATGTGGGATCAATCTTAGCTCCTTGAACATTCATCGGGATATCCAACCAGCAAGGACCGGGACGGCCAGATTGAGCCAGATGTAATGCTCTTTCGAGATGGTAGCGAATTGACTGGGGCTCTGTCACCATCACCGCGTATTTGGTGATCGGTTCCACCAATTTAACAATGTCAATTTCCTGATCTCCCAATTGTCTGAGGGGTA
>NZ_JAPZSO010000207.1:0-6297 GCF_027531715.1 Microcystis sp. LE19-8.1F
GGTCGGACTGACCGTATTAGAAAACCCTTGCGGAGGCGGTCTGGCGGGGGTCGTTCAGTTAAATCTGTTCGATCTAGTCAAGAGCCTATGAATCAAGAATCCCTTGCTACACCGCGCGAGCGGTTAGCGGGGGAGTGTCAAATTAAGCTTGCTCTCCTTAAAGTTGCCATAAAATGGGGGTGATTGCGAAAACATTAAGGAGAAATTTATGATCGGCCTTCTTTTAAATATTCTTGCCACTGCCCTTAGTTTATTAGTGGTTGATATTATCTTCCCCGGCGTTAAAGTCGATAGCTTTATTGTGGCCATGGTTGCGGGGGCAGTTATTGGTTTAGTCAACGGACTGGTTAAACCGATTCTAGGGCTACTTTCCCTACCGATTACTATTCTCACCCTCGGTGGCTTTATCCTTGTTCTCAATGGCTTTTGTTTCTGGTTAGCCTCGATCCTCGTCCCCGGATTTGCGGTTAAGGGTTTAGTGGCTTTTATCGGTGCGCCCATCGTCCTCTCTCTGGTCAACACCCTCTTAAATAAATACTTCGCCGAAAAAGGTTCCAGCGAAGTACCACAATAGTCAGTGACCAGTTATCAGTTATCAGTATCCTTACTATAACACCTTTGATCCCAAAATCATACCTTTGTGCAGAAAAAGGCCAAAAATAAATACTTCGCCGAAAAGGGTTTCAGCGAAGTACCACAATAGTCAGTGACCAGTTATCAGTTATCAGTATTTTTAGTATAACACCCTTTTTCGATCACTGCAAGACTTTTTTCAAATTTTAGGCCAAGAATTTTGGACCCAAACCGACTTTCGGCGCGTACACCGCCCGATCGCCCAATTCTTCTTCGATGCGTAATAAGCGATTATACTTAGCCACCCGTTCACTGCGACTGAGAGAACCAGTTTTAATCTGTCCAGCATTAGTAGCCACCGCCAGATCTGCGATCGTAGTGTCTTCCGTTTCTCCGGAACGATGACTGATGACAGAACGATAACCGTGACGGGTAGCCAGGGCGATCGTTTGTAGGGTTTCCGTCAAAGAACCGATCTGATTGAGTTTAATCAGGATCGAGTTAGCAATACCCAGATCGATCGCTTTTTGCAGACGGATAGGATTAGTCACCATCAAATCATCGCCCACCAACTGAATCCGCGCCCCCAGTTTATCGGTCAATAATTTCCAGTTATCCCAATCCTCCTCGTGTAAACCGTCTTCAATAGAAATAATCGGATAGCGATCGACTAAACTGGCCAAAAAATCCACCATTTCGGCGGGAGAATGTGCCGAACCATCGTAGAGGTATTGACCGTCCTTATAGAATTCACTGGCGGCCACATCCATAGCTAAAGCCACCTGCGACCCCGGTTTATAACCAGCACGTTCGATCGATTCGATTAAAATATCCAAAGCTTCCTGATTTGAAGCCAAATTAGGAGCATAACCGCCCTCATCGCCCACACCGGTCAGTAATTTGCGTTCGTGCAAGGCCTTACCCAAAGCGGCGAATACTTCCGCCCCCCAACGCAAACCTTCCTTAAAAGAATCGGCCCCGATGGGGAAGATCATAAACTCCTGAAAATCGACGTTATTATCAGCGTGAGAACCACCATTGATCACGTTCATCATCGGGACGGGTAGCACATTGGCCATCGGACCGCCGAGATAACGATAGAGAGGCAATCCCAGATCCGCCGCCGCTGCTTTGGCCGTAGCGAGAGAGACGGCTAGGATAGCATTAGCCCCTAATTCTCGTTTATTGGCCGTGCCATCGCGATGGATCATAGCTAAATCGATACTAGCTTGGTCGAAAGCATTCATCCCCTCCAAAACCGGGACAATTTTTTCGTGGACATTGCGAACCGCTTTTAGGACACCCTTACCACCGTAACGCTGGGGATCATCGTCGCGCAATTCGTGGGCTTCAAAACTGCCCGTAGAAGCGCCACTGGGGACTTGGGCCAAACCCATTGCCCCCGATTCTAACAGCACTTCTGCTTCGATGGTGGGACGGCCGCGGGAATCTAGAATCTCCCTAGCTGCGATCGCTTCGATGGGAACTTCGATTTTATCTAACATAACTTATCGTCTCCAACTCAATTTACGCGGTAATTTCGGCTGATTACTAATTGCCTAAAGGGAAATCCACGTTGACAATCTGCTTTTGATCATCAAAAACGAGGATTAAAGTATCCGTCAGTTTTTCAAATTGAATCGTCACCAACACCAAATCCACACCGTCCGTATCCGCACCTTTTCTGACCTGAGTTCCCACGATCCGACGCACGGGGCCGGTACGCTTAAGTAAATTCTCCCAAGCGCCTTGTACTCTGGTAGGGAAAACCTCAGCTTTCAGGAGAGGATGTAAAAAACCTCGGGCCAGGCCGTAGTCTTTGTTGACCAAGGACGTGACAAAAGCAGTGCCAATCTCAGAAATACTACGAAATTCGGGAAAATCGGCGGCAACCACCTGACCAGACCGGTTAAAGGTAATTACCACATCTTCGGTAACTTTCTCAAATTCAACGGTGACAATCACCAGATTGGCATTGATAGCATCGAGTAGCTTGCTTTTGACAATGCGCTTAAACGGTCCAGTATGGTCAGTTACTTGGCTTTCCCAGACCTTTTGCAGTTTTTCGGCAGTCCAGAGGGGTTTTAGTTGGGGTGACAAAGCTGCAATCACCTTGTCGTATTGTTTAGTTCCCAACCATTGTACTAACTGCCGAGCTTGCTTTTCTTCTCGGACGGGATCACCAATAGCGATCGCATTCGGTTCTAGGTTCGCCTGTACTGGTGAAACGCTGAATGCGGTCCAAGGCAGGGAAAAACCCATTAAACACAAAGAGAGAATCGATACCCGTTTCGCTAATGAAAGCCGCATCATTTCAGCTATTGCTCCGCAAATAAATAACGTTTTTCCACTTGACGATTGAATTGATGCCATTGTTCATTAGTTAAAGCATTCAACATCGGTTGATCGGGCAATATCTCTCCTCTTGTTATACTGGTTTAACGATTAAAACTACCGCCGAACGCGCTTGCACCCGATAGGTTTCCGATTCAATAGCGGCTGCGGCATCTAAATCACAGGCTGCCTCGGACAATTGCCAAGCAGTATCGATGACGCGATGCCATTTTTCCCCTTGTCCCAAGGGGGGTAACTGGAAGTTGAGAGATTCCCAGTAAGCGTTCAGCATAATGTGTAAATACTCGTTCGCCTTGGGATGACGCAGGGAAAAAGCTAAACTGTGGGAATCTTCCGACCAATCGGGTTTACTCAACTGTACGCCATGCCAACTGAGATGGGGTTCAAGACTGGTATAGGTGACTTCTAGCAATTTTTCCTGACGGAAAAGAGCTAATTTTTGATTAAAATCGATCAGTCTCCTTACGAAACACCAAAGATCGAACTCTTGCTCTACCGCACTCCAATCGAACCAACTTAACTGGTTATCCTGACAATAGGCGTTATTGTTGCCCTTTTGGGTGCGTCGCACTTCGTCCCCCATCAACAGCATAGGTGTTCCTTGGGAAATAAACAGGATCGTTAAGAGATTTTTTATTTGTTGCAGTCGCAGGGTTTTAATCCTCTCGTTATTGGTTTCCCCTTCTACCCCACAATTCCAGCTAAAATTATCGTTGCAACCGTCCCGATTCTCCTCGCCGTTAGCCTCGTTGTGTTTCTCGTCGTAGGAAACTAGATCGTTAAGGGTAAAGCCGTCGTGACAGGTAACAAAATTTATACTTCTATTGACATCGGTATCGGGTCTGTGGTATATGTCGGGGCTTCCTAAAATCCGCGCCGCTAATTTGCTGACTATGCCGGTATCTCCCCGGACAAAAGCGCGCACATCATCGCGAAAAGGACCATTCCACTCGGAAAACCAATCGGCAAATTCGACAAATTGACCGACACTATACAATCCTGCCGCGTCCCAAGCTTCGGCGATTAATTTTGTCCCAGCTAAGACAGGATCCGATTCGATCGCCCAGATCATGTTATAACCTTTTTGCAGAATCGGTTCCCCGTCCACATTGCGCGATAATACGGCCGCTAGGTCAAAGCGAAAACCATCGACGTGCATTTCCGACACCCAATAGCGCAAACAATCGAGAATCATTTTGCCAACAATCGGATGACTGCCCTTGAGGGTGTTACCACAGCCAGTATAGTTGCTATAGAGGCTTTTATCTTCCCCGTCGAGGATGTAGTAGGTGCGATTATCGATACCTTTCAAGGAAAGAGTCGGCCCGATTTCGTCCCCCTCGGCGGTATGATTGAAAACCACATCGAGAATCACTTCGATCCCCGCTTTGTGTAAAGCTTTCACCAGATCCCGAAATTCATTCAAAGGACCCAGGGGTGAGCGATCGCTACTGTAACCGGCATGGGGCGCAAAAAAGCCGATCGTGCTATAACCCCAATAGTTAGTTAACCCCGGCATAGCGGCAGCGGGATCAAAGTAATGAATCGGCAACAATTCCACGGCAGTAATGCCTAGGTTTTTCAAATAGGGTATTTTTTCGATTAATCCCGCAAAAGTACCTCTTTTTTCCTCGCTAACGCCGGAATTCGGGTTACGAGTAAAGCCGCCGACGTGCATTTCGTAGATAACACTGGCAGAGTAGGGAGTGCGTAGCGGTGCGTCATCTTCCCAATCGTAGCGGCCCGGATCCACTACCAGACCCCGCAAAGCTCGATGACAATTATCGCCTTTTTCGCTGGCAGCTTGTCGATCATAAATTTCCGCACCGACAATCGCTTTCGCATAGGGATCGAGAACTACTTTATCAGGATCGAAGCGATGACCCTGGGCCGGATTATCCGGACCATAGACTCGATAAGCATACACTTGACCGACTCCAATGCCGTGAACGAAAATATGCCAATAGAAAAAGGTGCGGTTTGTTTGCGGGGTGAGGAGAATAGTCCGGCTAGGTACGGGAGAATTAGCATCATCAAATAATAATAATTCTATGGCAGTGGCATACTTAGAAAATAGTGAGAAGTTGACACCATCAGCCAAGACAGTCGCACCGACGGGATGGCTTTTACCGTGATCGGTTTTTAAGGTCATTGTCAAGAGAGAAGAAGTGATTAGGAGTAGTATGAGATTATACTAAATCCTGTTTAAAAAGTGTAGGAGAGTGGGAAGTGGGCTTCAGCCGTGAGCTTTTGCGTTCGACAAAAGCTCACGCCGAGGTCCGAACGGAAGTGACAAGTGGGGAGATGGAAGAAACACCATAACTTAGGAGTTAATCATAAGACCTCTGGCAAAAATCAAAAATCTGACCTTAGGTGAGGAGTCTCCGAGCCAGTAGTCAGTAGTCAGTCCCGATGAAAAAATTTTCACCCCCACAGATGAAAGAGGTTTCCTTCCCCACACCCCACACCCTACACCCTCTTTCAAGTCAGGAGAATTAAGAATGAGCATTAATCAATTAAATGCTTTATTTAGGGATTTTAGGCAATTTTATGCCTATTTTTCTCATTTTTGAACTATCAAAAATTAATTATGCAAGAACTCTATACTATTAAAAACGGATTTGGGATGAAACATAAAAAGAACTTGATTCCTTGCTCACTCTCCGATTTCAGAAGTTTAATAAATCTCAGATTATGACAGTATCAAGTATATCTATCCTGTGATTGCTGTGGGCAGGGACAAGTTAGAGGCGATCGGGTCAAAATGATCAGTATTTTATATGTAAATACCTTCAATACTTAAAAATATTTAAATTTACAATTGGTAATATTTATTTTTACTTAAGAATTTATTGAGAATAATTTTTATTTATTGACGAGGTGGCAATACTTCCAGCGATTCTGGTATAATTTTGCATTATGCTATGGTGGATTTTTCTGTGCTTTTTTGGAGTTTTCAAGGTCTAGCTTGCCTTGAAACCATTGCTAAATCTAGACTTTCCCTTTTAGCCAAACCAAACACTTTCGCCAATTATCCCTTTTTTCCCTAACAACGTTGATCTAATTTTTGTGTAGTTTTGTTGCAAAGTCAAATTTTTTTTGACAAAATGCCTAAATTGTGGTAATGACGAAGTATTACGGGATTTAGCATCATCTCTAGTTCCAGTGTTTCCTAAAACCAGAGACTTCGTACCTCACCCTTAAGATAACTGCTAGAGTTGTTTCTTCTAAGTACCTAAGCAAAATTAATTACACATCTAAGCCACTACTCCGTCAGACTTCTGGTGTGAGGAAACAGTGAACTGAAAACTCAAATCCGATCCCTAATAGCTGTCTCCCGTCTCCCGTCTCCCGTCTCCCGTCTGCCGT
>NZ_JAPZSO010000146.1:0-23207 GCF_027531715.1 Microcystis sp. LE19-8.1F
CAACAAAATTGCTTAATTCAAATTCCCATTGATTGCCCGAATCTAAATCATATAATTTAAACCGTTGAAAATCCGAGACTAAAATATAACGCGGTAACTCATGTTCCTTTAAATTGGGAAAATAATCCTTAGCCTGTTGTGGGGCTTTTTCTAAATCTTTACCCTTCGATTTATGCTCAACTAAAATCGTTCCTTTCCAGAGTAAATCAATGAAACCCTGCTTATTATCGGCTTTTTTTATCGGTTGCTCAAAACTAGCTACCCTACGCCGTGAAATGCCAAAGACATGAAAAAACTCATTCCAAAAAGACTGAGATTCTGCTTTTTCTGAAGTCTCTCCTTCCCACTCTTTTTGAAAAGTAATCGCCCGATTTTTTATTTCATTCCAACTTAAAGGCATAGTTTTAACTCCTTATCTTTCGCCGGTTTGCTCAAAGATAGTAGAAAATGGTGTAGGGAGCCAGATGCAGTCAGCAAGGGATACAGATAGTTTCCATTTTAGGTGATTTTTTGGTAAACTACAAGGGAAGCTAGAAATTAGTAACGCCTTGAGAATTGTAGCCGCTTAGTTACCAATCTAGTTATTGACTCGAACGAACAACTTATCGCTATGTCCAAGACTCTCTACGAACAAGATTTTCAAGTATGGCTCGCAACAACAATTAGCCACCTACAGAAGCGGGAATTTGCCGCACTGGATACTGATAACTTAATTGAGGAGTTAACCGAGTTGGGAAAATCGGAAAAAAGAACTTTAGAAAGTAATTTGATGATTCTTTTAGCTCACTTGCTCAAATTAAAAGTACAGCACGACGCACCGCCATCAATGAAGGATAGCTGGTATTGTTCTATTATTGAGCATCGCCAGCGAATTGAGAAAAACTTACGCAATACGCCTTCCCTGAAATCCTATCTAGAAACTGCTATTCGAGAAGCTTATCCAGATGCTCGTCAAGTGGCAATTAAGGAAGGGAAACTTGCTCAATTTGGTGTTCGGATTCCCCCAGAAAATGATTATCCTCAAATTTGTCCTTTCTTGCCAGAGCAAATCTTAGATGAGAACTTCTATGGCAATTGACCAAATGTGTCTCAGCTTATAATAATATGAACAACCACAAAGGCACAAAGGACACAAAGATTAGGTTTTTCTGGCAACCCTAACTAAAACTTACCTGAATAAAAGCCCCCAGAAAACATCACTTTCTAGGGGTTTAATTACAATTGACGGAAAACAAACTTATGGGGAGGTTAACCTCCAGCTACCGCCGGAACGATACTGACTTCATCGCCATCTTTTAAGGGGGTTTTTGTCCCATCGAGGAAGCGAATATCTTCACTGTTGACGTAGAAATTTAAAAAGCGCCGGGGTGCGCCCTCTTCATCGCATAAGCGGGCCTTAATACCGGGGAAACTTGCTTCTAAGGATTCGATTAAACCACCGACACTACTAGCACTACACTCGATGGTAGCCTTATTTTCTGTAAATTTTTGCAGGGGAGTAGGAATGAGAACTTTTACAGCCATAGATATCAAGGAAAAAGTGGAAAGGACGGTAAGCTGCACGCGAATTTAAATTGCTTGTGGAGATGAGGCAAGGGGATAATCGCCCCATCATCCCCGAACATCAATTCTAGACGAGAACCTGTTGCCATTCGAGGCGTTCGAGGGTGCGGGAACGTTCCAGGGCCCGTTCAAAGCTTTCTAATTTCGGTTCGATTAACAGGGGTTCACCGATATAACCCTGTACCGCTTCTTGGGTTTTTAGACCATTACCGGTGATATAAACGACCGTGGTTTCTTCGGGGTCGATTTTACCCGCTTCTACTAATTTTTTCAAGACAGCGATGGTTGTACCGCCCGCGGTTTCCGTGAAAATGCCTTCCGTTTCTGCCAAAAGTTTAATACCTTCGATAATTTCGGCATCGGTGACGGATTCAATATTACCGCCAGTTTTACGCGCAATATCAAGGGCATAAACACCATCGGCGGGATTACCAATAGCGATCGATTTGGCGATAGTATTGGGTTTAACTGGGGCGACAAAATCCCGTCCTTCCTTGAAAGCTTGGGCAATGGGGGAACAACCCTCCGCTTGAGCGCCACTAAAACGCACTGCTTTATCTGCCACCAAACCGACTTTGACGAATTCTTGGAAGCCTTTATAAATCTTGGTAAACAGGGAACCACTGGCTAAAGGTGCGACAATATGGTCGGGGAGTTTCCAGCCTAATTGTTCAGCCACTTCAAAGCCTAAAGTTTTGGAACCTTCGGAATAGTAGGGACGCAGATTGATGTTGACAAAACCCCAACCGTAGGTATTGCCCACTTCTGAACAGAGACGGTTAACTTGATCGTAATTGCCTTTAACTGCCATTACCGTGGGATTATAGATTAGGGTGCCGAGAATTTTACCCGCTTCTAAGTCGGAGGGAATGAAAACACAACAGTCTAAACCGGCGTGAGCGGCAATAGCGGCGGTGGAATTGGCGAGATTTCCCGTACTAGCACAGGAAACGGTAGTAAAACCTAATTCTTTGGCCCGGGTAAGGGCGACGGATACCACTCTATCTTTGAAGCTGAGAGTGGGCATATTGACGGCATCATTTTTAATGTAGAGATTTTTTAGACCCAAGCGCCGGGCTAAACGGTGGGATTTAACTAGGGGAGTCATACCCGTACCCACATCGATGGGATTTTCACTTTCCACTGGCAAAAAGGAACGATAGCGCCAGATGGAATTGGGACCCGCTTGAATGCTTTCTCTGGTAACGGTGCGACGGATGAGGTCGTAATCGTAGTCCACTTCTAGGGGGGCAAAGGTTTCTTCGCAGATATTCAGCGCTTTCAGGGGGTAAGAAGTCCCTCCTTCCTTAGAAACCAAGCGGGTAAAGGTGGGGATGAATTTTGAGGTTTTGATGTTTGTCGCTAGGGTCATGATTTTCCTGTCTTGCCGTCAACTGAATCTACACACATCCTATCACCGGCAAAATCTTGGTGTCAAATATACCCGACTATTTTTGTCGGGTATAAATTTATACAAAAACTAGGGGATAATCTGGGGAGAAGCAAGGGTTAAGGGGAGATGGTTGCGCTGCCGTGTCAGGAAACTTTGGGGGAGTTTCTGGTCAAAAAAAGGACTAGGAGAAGGAATTTAGGTTTTTAAGGGAGCTATAGCCTATTTACTGCTAATTTTATCGAAATAAACCCTAATTTTTTTTTAAATAGCCTAAAAAGGGGGGCGATTAACTGCGGTTGCCAGAAAGTTTCTCGGTTTGCTCAGGATGATTGTCAAGAAAAGTGACAAATTATGTGATTTTGTTGAGAAATAATAATTTTTTCTGGACTGCCAAATAAAGTTGACTATTTTCGGCGGTCGGCAGGAGATTATTTTTATTTATTCTCCCCACACCCCACACCCCACACCCTACACCCTCTTTCAAGTCAGTGGTCAGGAGACATCTGCTTTTTGATAAAAAGTTAAGGTAGTATTGCCGTAGCGTTTTTGACGACAAATGGTTAAACCTTCTAGATTAATTGCTGGCCAAGATTTGGGATTATGTTCCACGGCAATTTCCCCCAGAGAATCTAATAAATTATATTGAGAGATGGCAGTTAGTACCGGTAAATATAACCCGCTTTCGTAGGGAGGGTCAAAATAAATTAAATCAAAACTTTTCCCCGCTAAAGTGGCTAACTTTGTCAGTACATCCCCCCGAATTACTTGGAATTGCCGGGGAGAAGTTGCTAAATTGCGCCAATTTTCCTTGATAATTTCGCCAGCGCGTCCTGATTGTTCAATTCCGATTACTAGACTCGCACCTCGACATAAAGCTTCCGCACCCATGGAACCATTACCCGCACAAAGATCCAACCAACGACAGCCGGATAATTTCTGTTGCCAGATATTAAATAAAGCTTCTCGGACCCTTGCTGTCGTCGGACGGGTTAATTGTCCTGCTAGGGTTTTTATGGGACGATTGCCGTAAATTCTCATTAGTTAAAAGGCAAATTCAGTTAATCTTTTTTGTAATAAATCAGGAAAAAGAGCATAGTATCTTTGATTGAGAGGAGAGGGATGGGGGAGAGGTAATAAAGTCACTTTCTTTTGCTGTTTTAATCCATCTTCATCGGTAGCGGTAAGGGTAACTAGCAGTTTTTTGGTAAAGCGTTCTTTATCAAGATAGAATTTATCTACTTCTTTGGGTTTACCGTAGGGTTCAAACCATTTAAAAGCTTCCGTGCCAAGGGTAATGATATGATCACCTTGCCAATAAAAAACGAGCAGTTTTTCTATAAATGGACGAAAACGATCTTTCACTTCCCCAGAATAAGCTTTATTACCCGGAGGTTTGTAGGGAACTGTATTAGTTAAGAAAATTTGATCGCACACCGATAATAGCTCTTGACGATCATGGGATTTTCTACCCTGCCAAGCTTGAAAAAATCCCTCTCTTACCATTCTACCGGCAGCCCCGATCAAAGGTTGTCCGGCGTACACTTCATCTCGTCCTAAATCCCGGCCAAAAAAGCATAACTGACTAGCAAGATTACCAGCATACAAAACCGGTTCAAAGGGGTCTTTTTTTGCCTCTTGGTAAATTAGGGTATCGATGGGAAAATCCTCTTTTTTTGCCTCTTGGTGTACCTGTTTAATTAGGTTTGTAATATCGGCCATTTCAGTTATCAGTTATCAGTTATCAGTTATCAGATGTGAGTTTTCAGTTATCAGATGTGAGTTTTCAGTTCAGTGATTACTGTTTACTGATCACTGAAAAAAGCTTCTCCCCACACCCTACACCCTACACCCTACACCCTACACCCCACACCCTACACCCCACACCCCACACCCCACACCCCACACCCCAATTCACTCCTCGGTGCGATAGCCAAATTCTGCTAAAAGTGAGCGAGATTGTCGCCATTTCGGTTCTACCTTCACAAATAATTTTAAATATACCTCCCCAGCGATTAACTTTTGAATAGCCGAGCGAGCGGAAGTCCCGATCGCTTTTAACATACTGCCATTTTTACCGATGACGATCCCTTTTTGGGAATCTCGTTCCACATTGATGGCGGCAAAAACCTTGGTTAAAGCGGGAGTTTCCTCGACACGTTCAATCACCACCGCCACAGAATGGGGAATTTCCTGACGGGTTTGCAGTAAAATCTGTTCGCGGATTAATTCGCCCATAATAAACCTTTCCGGCTGATCGGTGACTAAATCGGGGGGATAGTAGTAGGGACCGACTTCGAGGGAATCAATTAACAGATTTTGCAATTCTGCGATTCCCGTCCCCTCCAGTGCCGAAAATTTGAGCAGAGGCCAGTTATTTTCCGCCGCTAAGGTGCGATAACTATCGTCGATAGGCTCCCGGTCTTCCGGTTGCTGATCGGCTTTATTTAGCCCTAAAATCGTGGGAGTTTGGTTTTTAGTCAGTAAATCGGCAATATAGCGATCGCCACTGCCCAAAAAATTGCTACTATCGACAACAAATAAAACTAAATCTACGGAATTTATGGCGTTTTCAGCATTTTTAACTAAAACTTTGCCTAATTCGTGATGGGGCTTGTGAATGCCGGGGGTATCGACAAAAATCATCTGGGATATCTCGCTGGTGACAATGCCGCGTAAACGGTTGCGGGTAGTTTGAGCGATGGGGGAAGTAATGGCGATTTTTTGTCCCACTAATTGATTCATCAGGGTGGACTTGCCCACATTAGGACGACCAATAATGCCAATAAAACCCGATTTAAAACCGGTCGGTGCGATGGGAATTACTGCCGAATCGAGATTAACGGCTTGGGAGTTGATAAAATCGTTCATAATTAAAGAATATTACTTAAAAAATATTTTTACCCATGCAAAGGATAATTTTGTTCTTGTTAGTATTGACTCTGGGCTGTAGTAACCATTTAGAATTATCTATAGCGGGAAATTTAAGCGATCGCTTAACTAATTATCCTCGCTGGATGACTAAACCAGTGGTTAGTTTTGCCAGTGGAGATTTAGTTTATCCCGATTGGATGGTGGGCAGTTGGACTGTCACCAGTACCCTAATCGATTTAACCGCTCCTCTTTCTCCCCAGATTATCACACCAGGTTTTGAAAGTAATCGTCGTTACCTAGAAAAATCGATCGAGTTTCCAGTGAGATTCATCGAGAAAGCTATTTCCAGACCGATAAATGCTGCCTTTTTATCTACCATTATCAGTAAACCATCAATTGTGGCCGATCGATCCTTTAATGGTTTAGCAATTAGTCGCGCCTATTTAGGTAATCAATCGGTATTATCGGTAAAAACTGACCCCAATAATCCCAATCGTCAGATTACCTTTTTACGGGGCGCTCATCAACTAATTTCCACGGTAATTGCCAGAAATAGCGAAACTCCTAGCCGAAATCAATTTATTGCCACGGAAATTAGTCAACAAATTTTCCGGGGAGAAACCAATACTTATCTTAATGAGGTGGAAACCACCACCGCCTATCAGTTATTATCTCCTAATAAAATTCTAGGCGATCAGGTGACAGCCATTTATCTTTCCCCCCAATCGCCGGATTATTTCCAAGCGCCGAATCGTCCTGTAGCTTTGTATCGTTATCGCCTAGAATTGCTGAAAGATTAATATCACCACTGGTTAAACCCTGCTGAAACTGGCGCAGTCTTTCCCCATCCTGTTAAAAAAGTATAGGGGGAGCTTTTCAGTGATCAGTAAACAGTAAACAGTAAACAGTAATCAGTAATCAGTAATCAGTGGGGAGCGCAGGAGAAGGGGAAGTGGGAATTATGAATTATGAATTATGAATTATGAATTGGGGAGCAGGGAGAGGGGGAGAAGAAATAAAAGCTGACTCCTGACGACCGACTCCGTTCGGCTGAGCTCACGGCCGAAGCCTGACTCCTGAATACTGAATACTGAATACTGATAGGACAATGAGCTTGCAATCAAAAGTTCATGTCTGCGTCACAGTAAGTTCATATCCCCCGCCTAGATTAGAGATAGTCAGTCCTCAGCCGTTTTCCGAAACACTCCTCTCACACCCACGATTATTAGGACTGACTTTTATTCCCTTCTCAGAATGGTTAAACAATAAAAACTATGACTCACAATATTTTTAACGATAATATTTCCCCGAGCAACGAAGGCAATCCCAAACGATCCAAATCTTCTGCAATGAAAAAACTTTTTGCCTATTCCTCTTTACTGGTTTTGGGCGCCGGGTTAGGTATCGGTGCCACCTACGCCTACAGTCAAAATCCTCTAGAATTAGCCCAAAATATTGCCCCCGCTGCCACTAATCCTCGCCCCTCCACACCAGCGGCAGCGGCTCCCTCGTCTCTTGTTATTCCCACCAATTTTGTCGCTTCTGTGGTGCAAGAAGTGGGGCCGGCGGTGGTAAGAATTAATGCTTCTAGGGAAGTCAATGGAGGCGGTGATTTTTCTGAATTTGCTAACGATCCTGTTTTCCGTCGCTTCTTTGGTTCTCAAATACCAGAGGGAGGAGAAAAACAAGTTCAAAGAGGTACAGGTTCGGGGTTTATTATCAGTAATGACGGTAAAATTATCACCAATGCTCACGTTGTCGAGGGAGCGGATAAGGTGACTGTCACCCTCAAAGATGGTCGCACTATCGATGGTAAAGTCTTAGGTAGTGATCCTTTAACTGATGTGGCAGTGGTACAGGTGGAAACGAGCAATTTACCCACGGTTAAATTAGGTAATTCTGATAGTTTACAGGTGGGAGAATGGGCGATCGCTATCGGTAATCCTTTGGGATTAGATAACACTGTAACCACGGGAATTATTAGTGCCAAGGAACGCAATGGCTCCCAAATTGGTGCTAGTGATAAACGGGTGGATTTCCTGCAAACTGATGCGGCAATTAACCCCGGAAATTCCGGCGGACCTTTGTTAAATGATCGGGGAGAAGTCATCGGAGTTAACACTGCTATCATTCAAAATGCCCAGGGTTTAGGTTTTGCTATTCCGATTAAAACTGCCCAAAGAATCGCCGAACAATTAATCGCCACGGGTAAGGTGGAACATCCCTATCTCGGTGTTCAAATGGTACAGTTAACTTCGGAGGTAAAAGAACAATTAGCCGATAGTCCTATGGCCGATAATTGGACTATTCCCGATGATTCTGGTGTCTTGTTAGTGCGGGTGATGAGAGGTTCTCCTGCCGCAGCAGCGGGATTGCGATCAGGTGATGTGTTAAAGTCTGTAGGTGGTAAGAATGTCACCGATCCCGATGCGGTTCAGGAAATTGTTGCTAATACTCAAATCGGCGATAATTTGCCCGTAGAAATTAGCCGGGAAGGACAAAAAATTAATCTGAATATTCAAGTGGGTAGCTTGAATACTGCTAACAGATCCTAGTCTGGAAGATAAGTGGTAGAAGACCTAAACTTTATAGAGAGCTTGTTAGTAAGCTCTCTATATTTCTGGTTTTACTTTTGGCTCTTGAATCTAATAGTTATACTAAATCTGGTTATTAAAGACTGATTATTTATTCCCCCTTTTGCCTATTGCCTATTGCCTATTGCCTCTCCTGATATGTAGCCTATACTCAACGGATTTAGTATTATAGCAGTTATCTTAATGGTGAGTTACTAAGTTTTACTTTTGGGGAGACAGGAGAAGATGCCTTGTCAGTTTATACTTCATCTTGAAGAGAAACGCTTTAAAAGTGATTCCAAGAATTCACGAATTTACAACAAATCTAGAATATGATGTTTATTTAGAGAGTGTTTTAATTGAAATTGCTGTAGAAAGACAATAAAGATATCAAGAGATAGCATAGTGCAGAATTATCGCTCATTGCCTGATAATTAGATTAGGGATAGTATGATCAATATTGGCAAAAAGGAAGGATTAGAGGGAATTAAAGGGAAAATTTTAAGGGATAGCGGCGCTATGCAGACAATAGCGACTAAAGTAGGGTTTTCTCTTCATAAAACTGCCGATTTTGTCAAAGCGGAACTTGAATTGTGAAGTCTTTTTGACAAGCTGATCACTAATTTTCTGGCCGAATTGTTCGAGCTAATCCTTGCTCTAAAGTAAAGGGAGGTTGCCAATTTAGGGTTTTTTGAATATGGCTAGAGTCAACGGCAAGAGAACCAAGCAAGCGATCAATATTATAGGTGTTAAAAGGGAGATTTTTCCCTGTTATGGATTCTAGGCTATCACCCAGATAACCTAAGAATCTAAGTAAGGTAGTGGGGACGGGTAGCAATTGACAGGGGTGTTGAATTTGTTGAGCAATGAGTCGAATTAATTGGGGAGTAGAAACAGCTTGGTTATCGCTAATTAAAAAAATCTGATTAGCGGCATTAGGATGATCTAAACAGGTAATAATGGCAGCAACTAAGTTACCCACAAAGACAAAACTACGGCGATTTTTGATCGCACCAAAAGGTAAGGGTAATCCCCGTTTAATTAGTTTCATCAAGCGCTCCATATTGCCCGGATTACCTGGCCCATAAACTAAAGTAGGACGAAGGATCGTCCAAGTCATGTTAGTATCTTTGGCAAGGTTAATTAAAGCTTGTTCCGCTTGTAGTTTACTACGACCATAGGGACTATCGGGGTGACAGGGAGAGTTTTCTGTGAGTATCCTATCGCTTTGAGTTGTCATCGCACCGATAGAACTGATAAAAATAAAGTGTTTAACTCCTGCTTGAATTGATTGTTCAACTAAGTTAGCTGTACCTTGAGTATTAACCTTAATAAATTCCGCTTCTGGATTGGGAATAGTTTCGTTGATAATATGAGCGCGGGCTGCTAGATGAATAACTATATCAATTCCTTGCAGTGCCTCTTGCCAATTAGTTTTTTCATCGATATTGCCAACTTTGATAGTTTTAATTGGGATAGATAAGGACTGATATAAATTCTTTCGTACTGCCGCGGTAATCTGCAATTTCTGCTGAGATAAAATTGGCAAAAGATAGCTGCCGATAAAACCTGTTGCTCCAGTAATAAGAAGTTTTTGCATAAAAAATCAATACAGTTAACATGGTTTGTTTTAATCTTTATTAAGTTGTTTGAGCAAAAATATCTCGGAAAAGTTGTTTATATTTCTGATCAGTAAGATCAAAATTATATTTAGTTTTAGATATTACAGCAGCTCTGTCGCCCATTTGTTTACATATATCAGGATGAGATGCCGCAAATTCAATAGTTTCCACTAATTTATCAAGATTTCCCGGTGCAACTACCCAGCCAATATTTTCTTCTTGAACAACCTGAGCTAGTTCAGACGAATCATCGGTGATTGCAATAATCGGTTTACCAGCAGCCATCTGATTATACATCCTGCTAGGAACAGACACACCCCCCATGCCCGGAATAAAGGATATTAAAGCTATATCACAAGCATTCAAAAATATAATTTGTTCGGATCGAAGTCTAGGTGGCAAAATAGAAATATTTTTTAAATCTTTGCCTGAAATATACTCAACAAGCCAACTTTGTTTACTACCAAATCCCAAAACAATAAAATGAATACTCGAATTCAATTTTAGCTTTTCTGCCGCCAGAGCCAAATACTCAATTCCATGAGTTATCCCAATATTACCAGCGTAAAGAACGATAAATTTGTGACTAAAATTCAATTCCTTAATCATGGGATTATCATGTTTTTCGGTAGCAACTATTTCCTCATCTGCCCAATTAGTAATTAAATAAATTTTATTGGTTTCTTTGGAAGATAACTTGCTTTCTATTAATTTATTCATATCTCTACCAAGAGATATGATCTTTATTGCGTTTTTGTATATTACTTTATTGGCAACGTTTAATATTTTAACCAATGCAGAAGATGGGGACAAAAACTGAGTAGCTATTAAAACTTCTGGATAAACATCATGAACTAGCAAAACATAACGGCAATTCTTTAACCATTTGATTAGTAAAGCAACAAGGGGTAAAAGTGGAGGATTAGTAACTACTAATAAGCAATCTTCTTGCTGGCACAAAATCAAGCATTTCAAAAAAATTGCTATAGTCCGAGTCAGGATATTTAATATTCTGCCCCAAAAATAATCCTTATTAAAAGTTGTTCCTACACAGCGAATAACATCGACATTGTTAATGGTTTCCTGTGGAGGCGATTTCTCTGCTAAAAAGAAGTTTGTTGCTGGACCAGTTATGACCTTAACTTTATATTCTTTCGCTAGTCCTTCAGCAGTTTTCGTCAGTAAGTATCCCGTGGAGGTTTGTTCAGGAAAGTATAGTTCTGTCAGTATGATGATTCTGCTCATAGTAGAGTTTAAGACCCCTTTTATCTATTAGGTTTATATTTTAACAATTTTATCCCCACGAAACTGAGGGTGAGTAACGACAATTTGTAGCAACCATAAAAGAGCGATGTGGTTTGACCATTTTTCAGTTTAGATTGTAAACTTGCTATCTAGAACTTATTTTTTTTGAGCAATAAAAATAGTAAATTTTTGAATAATGCGTATCTCCATTTGATTATCTGTAAAATTGATGACCGATGTTCACAAGTAACATTGTTACTATGTCTTCGATATTGAACTAAAGGTTGCTTAAGATAAAAGGTTTTACCGTAAATTTCATTGACCAATCCTATCCACATATCGTGCATTGGTATATCTTTTGGAAAAGGTAGAAAATAATTCAGCATTTCTCTCCTAAAAGCTAAGGCACATCCACGAAATCTCGGTTTGATTAAATTAGGAACCATTCCAGCAGTAAATTCGCTTATTAACTGTGAATCGTCAATTAAATTATCATCTTCATCAATCACCTGTAAATTACTAATAACCAATGTTACTTCTTTTTGTTGAGTGAATATGTTGACAAATTCTGAGATTTTATCAGGACACCAAATATCATCTTGATCACAGAGGAAAATTATATCTCCTTCAGCATTGGTTATTGATTTTTCAAAGTTTTTAATTGCTCCTAAGTTTCCAGTATTTTCCCATAGTTTTATACGAGAATCAGTAAATTTCTGAATCAAGTTAACTGTTTGATCGGATGAACAATCATCAACTATTACCAGTTCATCATTATATGATAGCTGGGGAAGAATAGATTGTATTTGCTTCTCTATAAATCTAGAGCCATTGTAGGTAGCCATGCAAACTGAAATTTTCATAATTAATTTCCCTCAATCAAATAACAGTCTAATGGTTGACATTTTCATGATTAACCTCAAAAACGCCATCTAAAATTTGAATAAAAACTAGACTGCTCTTATTATATCCGCCTTGAAATAGTAGGTTGATGATTAGATACTTAATCATTTTTATTCTACTGAGGGAAATTTTTCGAGTTTTCAGATAACTGCTAAACTCAGGAAAACAATGGAGCTTTTCTCCTGAATAGCTCAAGAAAAACTGAAGAATTTTAAAATCAGCATTTATTCTAAAAAGTAACCTGTTTTTCAGTCTAAGCAATAGTAAATAAAGGGATGAAATTTTATAAAGCTCTTGGTAGTATTGCCTATATTTTATCCCTTCTTCTAGCGCAGTAACTCTAGAACTCGAGTTACCCGCTAGTAAATTGTTTTGATGAATTGTTTGTCCAGCTAGGACTTCCTCAATTTTAACAAGTTTAAACCCTGCTAGAGCGGCTCTAGTAAAAAATTCATTATCAGCAACTAACGTATAATCTAAGTTAAAGTTACCAATTTTTTCAAATACATTTCTTCTGATAAAAACTGTAGGCTGTGGTAGGTTATAATCAGACAAGAGATCGTATTTGCTAAATTTCAGCCAAGGTAGCAACTCTAAATTTGCTGACGGATAGTATAGGTTAACCCAGTCTCCGTAAACGATGTCAGCATCAGTGCTGTTAAAGACATCAACAACAGTTTCTACGGTGTAGGGGAAATAAAAATCATCCGTATTAAGATAGGCAATTATGTCACCCTTAGCCAAGCTAAGACCTTTATTAACAGCATCATAAATACCTGCATCTTTTTCCGATAACCATCTAAGATTATATTTTGTTTCTTCATTCCTCAGTATCTCAACAGTATTGTCCTTTGAAGCAGCATCTACCACTATATGTTCCAAATTTGTATATGATTGTTTCTTGATAGAATTTATACACTGGAAAATAATCCAAGCTCTGTTATAACTAGGAGTGATGACACTAACTAAACTAATAGGATTAAACATAGTTTTCTACTTTATTTTTAGTTCCTTGACTGTGGTTTATTGATATTTAGGAACAGATGATATATTTTTTTCTTCGAGATAATGTAGATGAAAGTTTAAAACATTGAATAGCTACCATTCAGCATAAGTTTTTCTCTTTTTTTCATTTAAACATAACGAAAAACAGTAGGATATAAAGAAAAATACTGAAGATATTAAGGTTCGATATATAAAAGTCTCAGAATCTACAAAAAAGCTCAGAGAGTTCTTTGCAATGCTATAAATCCAAATATCCTTTATTGATAAGTTATTAGACTTCATGTATCTTATTTTTAATAAGAAAAATGTTGTTAAAGTAATATATATCGGAGCTAATAAGGGACTGAAAAACATAAGTGATTGGAGATAGATCATGAAATTTGGTCCTTGAGAAAAATTTAATTTTCTTCCCGTTGCTAATTCCATTAATTTCCATCCTAAGCTCTGATTTTTTTCATCATTATCACCAATACGGTTTAAGAAAACTCCGAAGTTATATTTGATAAAACCCCAAGTATCAATGAACTGATCACCATCCAATTTCACAAAGTAATCTAGGCCATCAGCATTTGCAAAAATTCTGTTTAATGTCACCGACCATCCATCATTCAAGTTAATATCCCCAGTTTTGCTCATATATAGTGCTGTTACTAATACTAGAGAAAGTATTGTCATAGGAGCGGCAACTAATAAAATCCTATTAAACAATCTGTTAGTATTCTTTTGATTTATATATCTCCGGAAATAGAAACCAAAAAACCCCAAAGAAAGAAGCATACTCATTGTTGCACTCCTACTTCCTGTGACAGTATTAATTATTAAATTATGTACTAATAAAGACATGACTAATATTCTTAAGATCATTCTTTTTTCAAAAAAACAAACATAGAATGAAATATACTCATACACTGGATATAATACGATTATTGCAATAGTTTCGTATAAAGGTTTTGCTCTGTTCACGAGTTCAAATTTATAGATGGCCGAAGCAAATATTCCGTTATTCAATAAGTAATTCCACTTATTAATGTAATCTGAAAAGAACAAAATTAAAAAAGCATTAATTAGTAAAAAGTAGTGAAAGTAATTAGGTTGTTTAGCTAATAATAATATTGAATTTTCTCTTATCCTTTGTTTAGAAAAAATAAATATATTGAATGTATAATATAAAGAAACTAGACAGAAGAAAAATGTCCACATATTGTCACTGTGTTCCAATAATAACTCGAAGCAAACAGCATTCATTGAAGAAATCCATACAAGATGATGTAAAAGAGGATCAAAAACACTATAAATCTTTCTTCTAAAAATATTTATATTGATAAAAAGACCAATAATAAATACTAAATACAATCTCCACAATACATAGTTATTAATATCAAAATAGTTCATATTGTAACTTTAAAATTTGAATTATATCGAGAGTTTTTGTCACCTGAAAACCTGTATCAGGTGGTTTAGCCTAGAGGGTTCATTGGTTCATTTTGATAGTCCTTTAGACAGTATAGCACAGCAGGATGAATAATGGGGGGATCATCACAGATTTCTCAAAATACCAAAGTCTTAAGCCAAAAGCCTTATAGGAGCATCTAGCTGAATACAGCAATAAAATTAAACTGAAAAAACATCCGCTTTAGTCTGATTGAGAAATTAACCTACAATAATTTACTTATCTTGTCATTTCGGTAAGCTGCCCGCACATTTAAATTGCTTGTTGAGATGAAGAACTCTTGCACTCTTGCAACGGTAAAAGGATTGGGGGAGATTCAGTTAATCTAAGGATAGACGGTTAAAATGCGTCTTAGCTTAGTTGCTCCAGAGGGGAGTGGATAGATTCATAATTACTACCTCCTTCATACTTGAGAGAATACTGCCGCGGCAGCCTGTTGTCCATAATAAGTAATGCAATTAGACAAGATATTTAAGCCTCCATCTAAGATGTAGCTGGGTTACATCTTACTTAATGATCAACTTCTTGTAAAGAAAATTTTTAATCAGCTAATACTAGAAAGCGAACAAGAGTTTTCTAAGGTTATTGGTCGTTTATGCTTGATGCTCCTATCCTATTAGCTTTCTGGAGAGTTATTGTACTTTAGCTGGTCAATATCTAGATTTATTCTGGCAAATCTCCAAAACGCTCTCGATAGCGTTGGAGCAATGCTTCTAAATCCTCAGCCCGCATTCTTTCCTGTTCAGCCCGCATTCTTTCCTGTTCAGTTAGCTCTGACTCCGTGGGCAGTAAATCGCCGGCAAAAGTCGCCCAACGCAGCCAAACTGCCTCGACTCCCTTATACTCTCCTTGCCAGCGTACTAAAGCCAACCCTAGCCTTTGACTGAAAAATCTTTCTCCCGTCTCTAGAGATAATGGCTCGTAGTTGCCGTCTCTAAGGATAAAACCCGCCCAGTCTTCAGGATTGAAGGGATCGTACCAGAAATATTCTGGCACTCGCAAGCGGTCTTGATAGATGGCTTTCTTTTCAGTTTTATCCTGTTGAGCGGTACTTTCAGAAAGGAGTTCGATCACCACATCGGGAGCTTTCCCCTCTTCCCAAACCACCCAACTTTTTCTTTCCGCTTTGGGAACTCCCAGGACAGCAAAGAAATCGGGGCCGCGAAATTCCTCGCTTTTTAACTGTGCGGCACTGAAATAAACGAACATATTGCCCCCCACATAGCCATCTTCCCTGGCAGCTAACCAGGGGAACAAGGCATCAATGAGGATATCCATCTGGAGTTTATGTCGTTGGGTTTCCATGGGAACGCCGTCATCCCAGGGCAATTCATCTTGGGTAGGCAGTGAAAGTCGAGAAGGGGCAATAGTTGAAGTCATCGGAGTCACGCTGGTGATTAGACTTAAGGAGCTTTTTCCCTAGCATTGGGGAGAATATCTAGGGGCTAGAATTGAGATGGGGGCAAAATATCATGGTAATTATAGCCTAAATGTATTACTGCTCATTCTTCTCTTCTGAATGGAAATATAAGTGGACTCTATCTGATGTCCAAGTTGGAACCCCTGTTCCAAAGAAATCTTGATCTTCCGTCCAGATCGGGCAATTAAAAAGAAGTGCGGTTGCTAAAATCGGCCAGTCATCAATATCTCTTTGTTTTATGCGTTTTATGGCCTCTGATTGATATTGGCTATAGAGCGAAGCTGGCACAACCTCTACAATGCTCGACACGCGGCCGAATCCTTCTCTGACAAGTGCCAGATCAAGTCCTTTGGAAGCGGCTATTTTGGGAATGTATTCTTCTGCATCATCAAGACAGACATCGGGAGTTAGAAAACAAGCGTTGTCGCCGATGGATTGCATCAACCTCCCCACCTTCACCCCGAATACACTTCTTAGGATGATATTAGCGTCGAGAACGATGAATTTGAGTCTCACTTGTCCAAATCCTTTCTCTGATTGGCTCTATCCGCTTCACACATCTGACGAAACTCACGAACAATATCGTCCTCGGAAATTCCCTTTTGACTTAACAGGTACTCAAATTGAGCGGCCACCGCTTGTAAGGCAGCGATATCTGCGCTTTTACTCCCCTGTTTAACGGGGAAATAGAACCCAACAGTATGACCGTGACGTAGTACCTCAACGGGAGTCTCACCGTATAGGTATTTAGGGAGTTCGCTCCGAAATTCTCGCACCCCAATTTTCTCAATGTCATGCTTATCCATAGTCTCTCTCGTTGTGTTCACACTGTGAACACAGTGTAGCACTATTTAAGAAGGGATATATACAAATAAATTTGCTCATGTTTTACCATGAACACTAGGGAAAATTTTTACTCGCTAGAATTTCAGACGGGGGCAAAATATTATGGTAATTATAGCCTAACTATCCATTGCTCTTGCTCAAGATCTCAATGTATAACTCTAAATATTTTTGTGCCTGTAACTCCAAAGTAAATTGCTGCTCCACTTTTTGCCTTGCCCGAATGCACAATTGGTTATACCTTTCTGTATCTTCTAATACCCAATTAATTCCGCTTGCCAAGTCTTCCACCTCGAAGGGGTAAGCCAGATAACCATTCTCTTGATGTTCGATCATATCAGGCATTCCACCAATTTTAAAGGCCACAGAGGGAGTGGCACAAGCGAGAGCTTCCATGACTGTATTGGGAAGATTATCCTCAATTGAGGGAGCGACAAAAATATCGGCCGCGGCATAGACTAAAGCTAGGGAAATATCATCATTTAATCTGCCTAAATAATGGGTTTTTAAGCCAAAATCAGGCAGATTAACTGGTTCAGAGGCACCGAAGACCACTAACTCTAATTTATGATGCCATATTTCCCACTGGCTGAGTTTTTTTATGGCAGGCAGCAGCAGATGAAATCCTTTCCTGCGATCACTTGTTGCCGTCATAGCCCCAAAGAGAATAAGCTGTTTATCTTGGGGTAATCCTAAGAGATGGCGAGCAGTGTTTTTCTCGATTGGTTTATACTTTTGAATATCTAAGCCATTGGCAATTACTTCTATCCGTAAATCCTGAAATAGAGAACTATTTCTAGCACAATCTGCTAACCATTGACTGGGGGTAACAATAGTCAGATTGAGATTTTTCCAAGCTTTAGCTTTTCGCCACCAAACCCAACGAGAAATATCCCCATCTTGCCGACTGTTTAATTGAGGACAATGACCACAGGATTGAGTATATTTATTGCATTCTCCACTGTAATGACAACCACCCGTGAAAGGCCACATATCATGAGCCGTCCAAACAAGAGGTTGCTTAAATTTGGCTAGGGTTTCAATTTGTAAAAACCCGGCATTAATCCAGTGTAAGTTAATAATATCTGGACTAATTTGGGCTACTCTAGAAACAAGGCGATCGGGAAGCCATTGGATAGAATAAGGTGTTCTCTCTCTTTGAGAATATAATGACAAGGGCAAGTGATCAACCCCAGGTATTAGTTTCGTCCATCCCTTCATTAATTTATTTGCTGGCGGTAAAACACTATAGTCATCACTCGTTTTATCATTAACTATAACAGTTGATGCTACATCAATTTGATGTAACCCTTTATGCAGACGAAGAGCAGCTATAAAAGCCCCTCCTTGACTATCAGAATTACTTAGTAAACATACTTTCATGACTCAAAAAAAATTTGATCAGTTTGCAATATTCTTCCACAGTTGGCGTCCACACCGAAAGCTAGGTCTATATGGTGATATTTCAATAATGTCCCCATCAGAGCTACTTGTGAAGTATTAAGACTGTATCTCTTGAGTTCAAAACCTAGTTTTCCGAATAGTTTTTTGATGTTTTTTTTCATGATTCAAATTTGGTCACAAAATTACTTTTTAAAGTCACATCTACCCAATCACCTAAATAAGTTTAGTTTTAATTTACTCATGGTCATTGAACATTTAATAACTCAGCAGGAGACAATTTATTGTTTCATCCGTTTTACACATAGATTTATAGAATCCATAAATTTCAAACTTGACTCATCAAAGTTTGACGAGGGTATTGATTTATCAGAATTTATTGTATCATTGAATTGACTGACTATAAACTCCGCATTAATTAAATCCAAACTCCGATAAGGAACCTGATATTTTTCCGCTAATGATTTGACTTTCCCTTTACCTAAAGTATAATCGACCGCAACAGAAGGGACTCCAGTAGCTAGGGCGAACACTAGAGAATGAAATCTCATTGTCAAAGCCATAGAAGCTGATTGAAAAGCCTTCAAACAACTTAAAGGGGCCTGCTCGGCTCCACTATAACTTAAATCCAATCTATCCTTTATTTCCTGATTATTTCTCAACAATCTTCGATAAAACCATCGGTCATCATTGCCAAGGTGATTTGTACACATGGGAAAGGGAATAATCGATAAGTCAGCATACTGATCAATTAATTGATTAAGAGCGACAATTATCTCGAATTCAAAATTATTTTTTATCTTTTCTGCTTCCAGGACAGTTAGATAAGGCGCATATTCTTGATAAGGCCAATCTCTTAATCCTAAGAATAGCACTGGAGATTTTTGAGGATTTTCTATCGGTTTTAGAGAGGACAAAGAACTTTTAACCCAAGTGAGAGCAGGATCTTCAGCAACCAAATCTTCTGAAGTACAGATACCTAAAGATTCAGCCAAAGTTCGAGACTTTTCATCTCTATAAATTCGATAGGAAGATAGGTGCAGAAGATTTTTAATTGCTTGATTACAATCAAAATCGCCTAAAGGACCAACTCCACAACCAGCAATTACAGTTGGGACTTTAGCTTCTACTGCTCTTTGAAATATAGCAATCATTTCCGCAAGGTTGGGAATAGCCATTAAAGGTCCACCACCAAAAACGACTAAATCCATCGTACCAGCAACTTTAATAGCATCAGTAATGGAATGTAAATAACATCCCTCTAATTCTGGCATTTGCCGAATCGTCATTTCGGAAATATATAATTCCAAAGAGGCAAGATGAAGTTCCAAGTTTCCTAAAGCAGATTGGAGAGAATTCACCACTCCACCCAAAATTCCTTTATCTCCCAAAGTCTCTGTGCCATACCAACCACAGATAAGTACCCGATATTGTTCTGAATTGTGACTAGAAAAACCTTGAGCAGGTTGAGATTTATTAATTGTAGCTAAATCTACACCATAACCAATCATTCTTTTTTGAAAGCTAATCTTCTTTCTGATTTCTTTAACTGGTTTAATAAGTAGTGATTTTTTCAGTTCTTGGGGATTTATGCCCAATTTCAATAATCCCTTATTAAGATAATTATTCAGTAAAGTAGGAGTGGGGGGAAGACCGACATAATCGTGAACACAGGTATCACATTTGGTTTTAACAATTTCTGCTAAATGATCTTGATTGGCAAAGTATAAATGCTCGGAATTTTCAGAAATAGATGAACCTAATGTTTTACTTTCAACGGCACAGTACAAAAGTTCTCCTCTAGCTGAGAGAGTAACACCCCTATGTTGCCAATCACACCCAGCAGCACGAGGTTTTCCGTACATTATTTGACCAATTAAAGATTTATAAAAAAACTTCTGCTGTTCCGATGTTTCATAAAACCTGATAATATTTTCCAGAAAAACACTTAGATGATATTTTTCTGCAAAGGTCAGGTCAAATGGTTCGGAGACATCTTGAGAATATAAACGCTGATGAGGAAGTCCCAGTCTATACTTAATGTAAATATCTTTACTCAAAGCAAATTCTAATAGATCATGCACTCCATAAACATTTTCTTTAATAATTGTACAACCCAATCTCCGACTAGAAACCAGATCGCAATTTTGGATAAAATCAATCACTTTAAGGGCATTTTCAAAATTTCCTTTTCTCCCCCTAACTCGATCATGTACTTCTCCAACCCCGTCCAGAGATACCATTACATCTAAATGACCAGAGTGTGATTTAATTACCTGTCCAATTTCACCAATTCGCTCAATTACTTGGCTACTATTCAAAGAGTTGGTAATAAGAGCTATATTCGATAGTTTAGGTAAATTGCCAAAGAGGACATCAACAATCTCTGCTAAATCCTTACGAAGTGTTGGCTCTCCGCCATTAATTCCTACACCTCTTACTTCAGAGAAAAGTGGATTACTGACTGCTATGGCAAGTTCTTGCGGACTGATTTGATAGTCAAATTTCTGCTGCCAGATATTGCACATTTGACACCTGGCATTACAAATATCGTTAACTGGAAATTGAATTACTCTTGGCTTTTGAGGATGCCATGGTTTAGGTTGGGTTGTGGCGTAAAGGTCTTGCAGTGTATTATGAACGGATGCCAGAAATTTCATGATATAAATGTCTATTTTGTAAATTTTGTTTTTGGCTTATTGGCTGAGTTTATCTTATTTTTTTTGTGGCATAAATACATAAACCAGAGGACATTTGTAGGCGATTCAGCATCTTTCTGAAAGGAAAAACTATCAAACAAACTAACTCTAATAAAAAAGACATAATTTTGAAATTAGTTAGTTTTTTTAGAAGTAAATAAATAGTAGTGTTAGGAATATTTGGCCAGTACACTGCATCTCCTAAGCAGTAGTGTATAGTTTTCATAGGTTCAAAGGAGTGGTTGATTAACAGTTGAGATAAATTATCAGCACGAAAACCAAAGAGATGACGGGGAGGATCGACAGCTAAGGGGCGATTTAGAAATAAATTAATCAGAGATGATCTCTCATATTTTTTTCTATATAGTGACTGATAAAATATCATTGTTTTGGGATGTACTAATATTTCTACTCCAGCATTATTATCAGTTTCGATTGTTAATACTCCGTCCTCTGACAGTAGGGAATAAACAACATCTAGTAGATTGTCGGGATTTTTGAAATGTTCAATGTTATGTCTAAGAAATATCCAATCATAGGTTTTATGGGACGATATTTCAGAAAACTCTTGAATACTTGCTTGGTAAACTTCGGGTAACCCTTGATGTTTGTTGGCAAATTCAATTGATACAGGATCAATATCGACTAAAATGGCCTTCAAGCCTTTGGTTAAAGCTGCCTTCGCATAATAGCCGAGACCACCTCCTAAGTCTAAAAAGTCTTGACGAGGCCACTTTTTAAGCCTTTTTAATTCCTCTATATATCCATCTAAGGATGTATGAGCCCATTTTTGCTTTTGTAAATTAAATTCCAGAGACTCTGTTCTGTATAAACCATTATAATATTCTTGAATAGCCTGTTCCGAGGGCATGGGACTGACAAAAGTTAATTGACAATGAGGACAACGCATGATATCCCCATGGCCGTTTTTAGATTTCATTACCAGTCTGGGATTGATTTCTCGATTGCAAACAACGCAAAAATCATGTTTTTGTCTTAGCATTAATTAATTCCTCAAAATAGTTTTGAAAATATAGATTGCATTTTAAACCACTTAATATCATCCACCCTATCTAGACGAGGGCTATCGGGGGAGCATCCCAGATATGTAATGAGTATAAATGCTGATGGCTAGGAAGAGGGAGATAGAGGATAATTAGCCCTAAACTAACCATACCAGATGTAGGCATCATGAATGCTCAAGAAGAACTGCAATTACAAGAACATCTGCAAGCTATCGGCAAAATCCTTGTCAGAAATACTCCTCAAGAACAGTTGAAAGACTTTGAAGCTATTGAATTGGCCGTTAGAGAACATCTGCTTACTACAGTCTGGCCGGCCATCAGCAGTATTTTTTGGCCGAAGCTACGGGAACAACGGCAGGTAGAACCCGAAAAATCAACAGTATCTTGGGAAAAGTAGAAATAACGGAACGGCAGTCCGAAAAACTAGCCCTAGAGAAAAATAGTCGCCTCAGCCCCTTTCTAGAGAAATGCTGTCTGCGGCTAGTGGCCAACGAATCCTTTGAGAATGCTCCCAAAAGCTCTAGAAATGATGACAGGGATAAAAGTATCGGGAAGTAGTCAACACAGATTGGTACAAAGATACGAACTGGCTCCCGTCGAGGTGAAAGGGGCAGTGACCGCTTTAAGCATTGATGGGGGGAAAGTCAGGTTGAGAACCCCCAAGGGATTGGCCAGTGAGTGGAAAGACTATAAAGCAGTAAGCTTACACGGAACTGTCTGTGCCGCCTTTTTTCAAGAAAATCAGCCGCTAATAGATTGGGTAAATGCCCAGCCCTTAGCCCCCATAGTCACAAGTCTTGGGGATGATGGTCATGACGGGAGCTGGAATCTCATGGCTCAGATAGGGGAAAGCTATCAAAGAAGAGAAGTTCTCGACTGGTTTCACTTGAACGAAAACTTACATAAGGTGGGAGGTTCTAATCAAGTCCTCAAGCGGGTGGAAAATCACTTGTGGGCAGGAGAAATCGATTTAGGCTATTAGGAATTGAAAGATTGGAAAGGCACAGGGGGGGTCAACTTTCGGGCTTATGTGAACAAGCTCCGCTCCCGAATACCTGATTACGGTTTGGATCAGGAATTGGGAATCTGTATCGGCTCAGGCAGTGTCGAGTCAACGATTAAGCAGATTAGCTCTCGGATGAAAATTGTAGGAGCGCAGTGGAAAGCGGAAAATGTGCCACAATATTTAAAGCT
>NZ_JAPZSO010000179.1:0-3021 GCF_027531715.1 Microcystis sp. LE19-8.1F
GGAGTAGGACGAGTGATAGTGCTTTCATGCCGCCTAACCACATATTATAGGTCAACTTTCTGTATAAAACTCTCTGGGGTAACGATATGGGTCAACTTCCGGTATATCGCTCCATTTAGGCGCAATCGCCAGAACTTTTCCTTATATCACCCCCAAAAGCCTGTTAGCCAGATTAGCCTATTGCCAAAAACCTTGTTTAACTAAATTCCTGACAATTAGGCTCATTCTAGCGATGATTCTTCGATCTGACCGCACCCCTTGATAAAAACTGACAATTATCCCCCGATAGCGATCGCTATCGGGGGATAATTGTTTTTTGTTACAGCAGTATAAAGCAGCCCAACTGATGGCTATATTTCCAGATTATCGCCCGCAGCAAACCAATCTTGATCGAGAAATCGAGGGATGTATCCATTGATGGGTCAGGGTTTTCGGCTATTGCAGTAGATATGTCTGGGGTCAGTTGAGATAGACAAAAATAGTCAAAATATTTATAATGGAAGATTGGACTAAAATTTTCTGTGATTTGCCCATGTTATTGTCTTGCGCCACCGGTAGCGAACAATTTTTAGGGAGTGAAGCGATCGCCACTTACGCCACAGCTAAGGCCGTGATCCTGCCGATTCCCTACGAGGCCACCACCACCTATCGCAAGGGTTGTGAAACTGGACCGGCGGCGGTGATTACCGCTTCCCAACAATTGGAAGCCTATGACGAGGAACTTAAGAGGGAAACCTGTTTAGAAGTGGGCATCTATACCCATGATGCGATCGCAGATACCCGTCAGCAACCGCAATTGTCCGCCGAGGAGATGTTAGCCGTCACCACAGCTACAGTTTCGCGTTTAATTGCCGATGATAAATTTGTCGTCGCCGTCGGGGGTGAACACGCTATCACCACGGGAGTAGTACAAGCTTATCGACAAGCTTTATCGGAACCTTTTACGGTGGTTCAAATTGATGCCCATGGCGATATGCGTTTTGAGTACGAAGGCTCCCACCATAACCACGCCTGTGTGATGCGTCGGGTGTTAGAAATGGGTTTGCCGACCTTACCCGTGGGAATTCGGGCTATTTGTCGGGAAGAAGCGGAATTAATCGCTAAACAGCAGATTGCCGTGGTTTGGGATCGAGATATCGCCGGTGATCCAGATTGGATCGAAAAAGCGATCGCCAAAATCACCACCGAGAAGGTATTTTTAACCATAGACGTGGATGGCATCGATCCCGCTTTAATTCCGGGGGTGGGAACCCCGGAACCCGGGGGGTTAAGTTGGCATCAAACCCTAGGCTTTCTCCGTCGTCTTTTCCAAACTCATCAGGTGATTGGCTGCGATGTGATGGAATTGGCCCCGATTAGTGATTCGGTGGTCTCGGAATTTACCACTGCCAAGTTAATTTATAAATTAATTGGCTATCAATTTACTGCCTAGGGGCTTGCCTAATTAGAGGCAGTCGTGTTATAATAACAATTCGTGCGGACGTATAGCTCAGTTGGTTAGAGTACATCGTTGACATCGATGGGGTCACTGGTTCGAATCCAGTTACGTCCATTCAGCACCGGCAAACTAGCCCGGTTTTTTCAATGCCAGCTGGATGAACTCTATGTGATGAAATGGGAGTAAAGGACGGACAACCGGCAAGTAAGCAACAGTTGATGACCGCAAGCGATCGCCATGAAAAGACTTCCCATTTTAGCGGCTCTAGGACTAGCCTTTGTTTTATGCGAAACAGCCCAAGCTTTTCCCGTAAAATTAGGAGTCTATAAGTTCATAGATAAGCCTGATGCTAAGTGTCCAGATCAAGTAATCATCACAGAGGAAAACGCACCTTACTTTGAGGGGGGATACACCATCAACGGACAAGCTAACTTAAGCTCTTTTGCAGAACCCTTTACCATTGCCGCGTCAGATTTTTTTAGTGTCACTTGGGTCGCCAATCTTAAAAAGCCATACCGCCAATGCGTTGCCACCGCTGGCATTGAGAAATACGGCGACTCAGAGACTCCATATTTATCCCATCTGCGTTTGCGCTTTATCGGTGGCAAGGTTTATCTAATTTTAGACTTAACGGGCATAAGAGACGCAAATGGTTTCACCGCTTCTATCCTGAAAAAAAGGGTCAATGCTGGAAATCCTACTTGGAGTTGGGGAGGTTCCGATTAACAAAATATCATCAAGCTCAAGAAACTCACCTTAGACCGGTTTCAAATTCTCGACCTATATTTTAGGTAACTAACTCACCACTAACTTTACGGTATAGAATGTCAGCATCCCGTCACTATCATCAATTTTCTCAGGGAATTTCAGTAGTTCAAGAATTTCATGATCAACAGGGCGATTGGTATCCCCCAATAATAGTTCCTTATTTTTGGCAAGATGGGGTGTTGTGGGTTTGCTGTTCTCGCCAAGAGTTAGGCTATGAGAAAGCTTGTCCTGTTAACACTGCCAAGAAATGGCTGGACCATACCGATTTCTTTATTCTTAATGGCGTGATGTTATTTGGTTATCCCAAGAATAACGGTTATATGCCGGTTTACCTTGAATCTTTGCAGGGCAAAGACGCAATTCTATTTTAACTATAAGATACTGTAGAAATAGTTTGGCTGTTTTTGAGCTTTTTTTCTATAAAACCGCCCCTGGCTTCAAATCGCCATTTTTCTCATAATCCCACAATTCGACAACTCTTTCGGGCTATAAAAATCCGATATTTCTTCCATAAATCTCGTTTTTTCTACCCTTCTTGCGGTCGTTCAACGATAATTTTTTTCCTTTTGTTTTTGCCGATAAGCTTCAAATTCGGGGTTACTATTGGGACTTAAACGCTCAACAAAGGTTTAATCGAGTATAATCGTTACAGAATAAGGACTTTACGTTGAAAAATCAGCGATGAAAGAGACAACCCCAGCCGCGATGCCCCCATGCTTTGACCGATGGTGTCGGCGGTTTGACAATTGCTTCAAAAACGAAGCGCAAAAAAACGGCTTCAGACAATATTTAGGAGGATTATTAGGGGAAAGTGA
>NZ_JAPZSO010000201.1:0-9150 GCF_027531715.1 Microcystis sp. LE19-8.1F
ACCAGAACAGAGTAAATCTGTTAAGGCAGGTGCGAAAAATCCTTCGGGAAAGAAACAGAAACCGTTCGGCTGAGCTCACGGCCGAAGCCTAAATCGTGAGGTTTGGGAATCACCGTCCGTTCACGGCGGTGAGGATGTCAATCTACATCATTTGCCTTTTTCTCTATTTAATTTGGTATAACATCGGATTTTAACAGGTCAAAAGCCTTATTTTAAAAGGGTTTTACCATTATTCAGCCAGCCCTACTTAAATTACGAACAGCTTAATATGTCCCGTGGCAAACAGTGGGGCAAAAGCGATCGGAAGACCGCAAAAAATGCCTCTTAGCTTAACTACTATAAGAATTCATCTTTCTATCGTATTGAGGACGACAGGGACTGCCCCAAGCGACCTTTTGAGCAGGAATATCGGCAAATACGCTACTTCTTGCCCCAATAACAACATTAGAGCCAATTTTTACCCCCGGAGCCAAGAAACAATCGGCCGCGATCCAAGTACCATTACCGATGAGGATGGGAGTCGTTTTTAAGCTGAAAGAGCGATCGCTGGGATCGTGACTGCCAGTGCAAAGATAGCATTTTTGAGAAATCACACAATGACTGCCGATGGTAACGTTATCTAAACTATAAATCACCACATCATCGCCGATCCAAGTATAATCTCCGATCGCCACTTTCCAAGGATAAGTAACCCTTACCGTCGGGCGAATTTTCACCCCAAGGCCGATTTTAGCCCCGAATAGCCGCAAAACAGCGCAGCGAAAGCTATCCATCTGGTGCAAACTGAGGGGGAAAAGAATCCCCTGTACTAACCACCAAAGCAGGATAATTGGATGAGAACGACCGCGATCAAACCAAGATTGATCGTAGGTACGCAGATCTAGCCACGCTTCCTCATCGGTGCGGATTTCTGGGGACATAGTACTTATTTAATCATTTCTACCGGTTGAGGTTCCGAGGGTTTAATCGGGGGATTAGCCTGGGCATTAACGTTTAATTTACCGCCAAATTGCCGTAATTCGTACAATTTAACCCCTATTTGGTATTCGTACTGACTCAAAAGACGACCGTAGATATAACCAGCTTTGCCATCCAAGAAACCGAGACGGATAAAATAAAAGAGAATAAAGCGCAGCAGCGGTTTAAAGGGCAGTTTTACCCAAATTTTCTTTAAAAAACGTTTTCTCTGCACCGCATCACCGAACAGGTTCGCTCCGATCGTGCCGCTTTCGTCATTACCCGTGAGAATATTGTAATAAACCCGCGCTTCCCAGTTGGAATAACGATTATGTCTTTCTAACCAATGATAGATATCGCGGAAATCGATGTGCAGCATATCATTTTTCAGATATCCCACCTTGCCATCGAGGATAACGTGTTCGTGAACTTCGTTATCTCCCGTGTTGGGGATATCTTCCGTGTTTAAATTCTCGTATCTGCCCGACTTATGTTTCAATAAGCGCAGATTCCAGTCGGGATACTTGCCACCATAACGAATCCATTGTCCGAGGAAGAAGACGCGACGATTGAGATAATAACCGTTATAGTTGGGATCTTGGATCACGGTGGCGATTTCGTCCCATAGTTCGGGGGTGATTCTCTCATCACAATCGACGATTAATACCCATTCATTGCGAAAAGGCAGATTATCGAGGGACCAGTTTTTCTTTTTCGGCCAACGACCATTAAAATAGAATTGGACTACATTAGCCCCATAGTTTGTAGATATTTCGATCGAGCGATCGCTACTTTGGGAATCGACGACAAACACTTCATCAGCCCTAGCAACACTCTCTAAACAGGCGGGAAGGTTAGATTCCTCGTTTTTGGCGGGAATCAACACCGAAACGGGAATTTTTTCTGATTGACTAAACATTGGTACACTGTGGCTAGGTAGAGTGTTCGCATCTTTCCTTAAAACCCTTAGTCACTCTGAAAGCGAGAACTAGGACCTAAGATTTTTCTTGATCTTACTATACCTTATTTGGTTTTTTACCTAAAAATGTCGGCTTGAACCTAAGAGAGAGACTCCTAGAGACTTGCATATTCTCCCAGAAAATAGTGAAAAATTTGATCGCTAATTTCTAACTGCGAAATAGACGACTATACTGGGTTTCGTGGTTCATACTGGCAAAACTTAGCCCCCAACTCCAACTGCTCAGGTTTTCATCGGCTAAACTGATAATATCTGCTGTTGCTGTTAATAAACTGGGCTGTAAACCGATCAGAAGGGATTGTCCTAGGGTTTGCCCTAGGGGAATTAAACGCAATCCTGCATTGATTAAATTACTTGCCCAACTGTGTAAATAGCCTAAAACCGCTAATTCTTCGCCAATTTGCCAATGACTTGCCCCGATCGCAAAAGCGGTGGCATAATTAGCCTGTTCTGGTAGATTATCTCTGGCCGGTGCTAACTCCCGCAATAGGTTTAACAGCGATCGCCCCATTTGCCAGCTTTGTTGTCTTAATTCGGCCGTTTCCCGCGTTGCCGATAACCAATTATCCCAATAATTAAGTTTTGTAAAATCCTCTTGACAAAAACAACGATATACCCTTACCAAAACAGCCGTTTCTAAGCGAATCGAGCCTTGACAAAGCGATCGCTCTAACCAATCATTCAAGGTGGCACTATTGAAGATAATCCCCTTTTCGACGAGGGTTTCTAGCCCTTCGGAATAACTATAGGCCCCCACGGGTAAAATCGGACTAGCCAATTGTAATAAACACAAAAGTTCTTTTTGATCGAGCATAGAAAACCGAGAAAATTGTCCTTAACACAATTAGGGAAATGCTTGGCGCTTCGGTATGTAGATCGAGCCAGTAGAAAGCGGCACTCTGTGAATTATACCGTGGTTAATAGCCACAATTATAAACTACTATACTTATGTCCTCACGAGAACAGCATTTTCTGAAAATAAATCTTGTCGTTCTCCTCTTGATTTTAGCTTTGATTGCTGGGGTTGATCGGGCAAAATTAAACTCTAGTCTTTTATTTTATCCTCCCGCTACTCCCCCAACTCCGATCGCTGGTTTATTAACCCATTCTTTTCAATTGCTTTGTTGTTTACCCCCGATTGTTTGCCTTTTTAGTTATGCTTTATTGTCCCGCAAGGCAAGTTTCAATAATTCTCGCCATTTTTTCCTTGTTTCTGGCATAATAACGGGACTTTTTGCCATCAATGAAATCTTCAGAATTCATATCATTCTCCTCTATTTTAATATTCCCAAATTCTTGACTATCTCTGTTTACGGCCTGGCAATTCTGATTTATGGTTTAGCATTTTGGCGGCGAATAAGACAAACTTCTTACCAAATTTTAATCATCGCTTTAGCACTTTTAACTTTTGCGATCGCTGTCGATCTTCTCCAGATTAACAATCGAGGTTTTGCTAGTCTAAGTGAAGGAATTCCTAAACTGTTAAGCGCAGTGAATCTAGCTGGCTATTTTTGGGATGTATGTTTTCAAGAAATTTCCGCCCAGATCAAATCAAAATAAATTATCCATTTAGCTGTTTAACCAGATGTGATATTTCGGGAAGAATCAGTTTTTCTAGGGCTAATTTAACGGCATTAGTGGAACCAGGTAGAGAAAAGACTAATAAGTTTTGATAAACCCCAGCTATTGCTCTCGATGCCATGGCACGGGAGCCAATTTCCTGATAGCTGAGATAACGAAATAATTCGCCAAAACCGGGCAAAGTGATCCTTAATAAAGGTACTAAAGCATCGTATGTGGTGTCTCTGGGAGCAATACCTGTACCCCCATTGAAAATTAAGACTTTTATCTGATTTTGATTGCTAATCTCTGGTAAGATTGCTTGAATTTGTAAGGGTTGATCGGGGATAATTAAGTATAGGCCGATATCATGACCAGATCGAGTTAGTAACTCTTGAATTATCTGGCCACTCCTATCCGTCTCTGGGGTACGAGTATCGCTCACCGTGACTACGGCACAGGTAAGGTGAAGGAGGGTGGTGTCGGGATGGGGAATAAAGGTCATAATTAGGGTTTGCGGCAAAAAGTTTTTCCTGGGGACAGGGTGTGGGGTGTGGGGTGTGGGGTGTGGGGTGTGGGGTGTGGGGTTTTACCGATTTTGAGGTAGTCAATTACCTAATTTTCAGGGAAAAAGTGCCTGAATTTTACCCCCGATCACTCCAATGGTCAGCACTTTTTGAGGGAAAAAAAGTCTAAAAGCTTTATCCAACAAGGTTTTTAGATTTATTCAGCCAACCCTAATTAGCGATCAGCTGAGAGTTCGAGAAAAACAAGCATTGAGAACAAATATATGTACTAACTGGCTAGTGCAGTTCCCCTAGTATAAAAAACTTAACTTTTGCAAGTATTGCCGATTTTTACCGGTTTTTGGAACCTTTTCGCCGGTAATGATGACAAGGTAAACAGATTATCCCAAAATAACAAAATCGAGATTATCATCTAATTGGTATAGATTATGACTGGAATTATGAGTCAACTCAGTCCCCTACAAGCCGAACAAATCAAGGAAATCGGGACTTATTTACGTCAAAAACGAGAAGAAAGCGGCCTGAGCATAGACGATATCGCCGCCCTGACGATGATTAGAGTACCAATGCTAGAAGCGTTGGAAACGGGGAATTGGCAGAAATTACCAGAATTAATTTATGTCAAGGGATTTATCAAACGCTACGGTGATGCTCTAAAAATTGATGGTAAAGCTTTAGCCGATCGCTTGTCTCCTAGTGCGGAACAATTAGCTCAAGAGGTAACTATCCCGAAAACACTGCCCACAAAAGTTACCCCTCTCCCCAAGGCTGAACCCGCTGCCCCAAAAGTGGAACCGGTGAAACCAGAAAAACCAGCCCTGGAAGCTGGCCCCGAACCGGCTAAATCAACCTTTTTCGGGATGTATCTCTGGCTAGGCTTGCTGGCGGGTATATTTTGCGGTATTGGCTATCTTTTCCTCCGTCCCCCTCTCTCTAACCCCCCTGCCGTTACTCCCTCTCCTTCCCCTATAGTTTCCCCCGCGCCGGTAGTCCCTCCCGCACTGGTAGCCTCTCCTTCCCCTCCTCCTCAGCCAAAAGTTCCCCTCTCAGCCCAGGTAACTATTGAACAGGCCGCTTGGGTAAGGGTAATTGCCGATGGCAAAAAAGTCCATGAAGGCAATCTCCAACCCGGGACTAAACAAACTTGGACAGCCCAAAAGAGTTTAAATATTCGATCGGGCAATGCTGGAGGTGTTAAAATCTCTCTTAACGAAAAACCTGCCCAATTAATGGGTAAAGCTGGTCAAATCGGCGAAATCACCCTAACTGCACCTCCTCTCAGTGATCAGTAAACAGTAATCAGTAATCAGTGAACTAAAAACTCACATCTGAAAACTGATAACTGATCAGGCTGCATCATCCCAGATGGGGGTAAGGGTTTGATAATCGTAGCGGGAAGCGTTGGGATGACAGGTGACACAGGTGGTATGACCCATAGGAGTGGGTAAATTGACCCTAGGATGCAAAACCTTTACATAGGTGGACTGTTCAATTAAGAGGGGAACGAAAGTAGTCTGGGTAAGAGGGCGGGAAGAATAACTGAGATAATCCCAGATAAGACGCTGAGTAATGCCAACAATTGGTTTTAAACGGATACCATAGTGAGAATTAGGGTTTTCTAGGATTTTTTTCCAAGTTTGACTGGGTAGGATGCTGGGAGGAATGGCAATATGGCAAGTGGCACAATTTTCTAGATAGGTTTGCTGTCCAATTTGATAACGATTCAGCACTGTATCCGAGGAGGGAGATTGCGCGATCGCTGGTTCTTTAAGTAGCGAAGCCAGTAGAATACCCCCTAGAATACTGAGGAGAAAGAGGATAAGAAAAAAAATCGATTTCACTTGACCGCTGGAAGGCATGACTGGGATGACGGGTAATTGAACACAATTTTGACACTCTCGCCATCACAATGCCAAGCTGTGTGATGGGAGATTCTTGCTTCACAGAAACCTGCTTTTTGAGACGAATCCCAACGAGTCTTACAGTCTCTCCACAAGCTTAAACTCCTGACTGCCCATCAGTATTTGGGAGCTTCTGGTTTATGTGTGGAAACGAGGTCTATACTGATATTTTCTAGTTTCTTCCTCGGCTCGACTGAGCGTTCGACTGATCTCACGCCGAAGGCATCGCCGAACGTCAAAATAGCCCTAAAAGTCTTGCTTGATAGGTATTTCACGGTTTCATAAGCAAAAATCATAACACAAAGTCGAGAAGAGCCTCTTAACTTTTTTTGTATCAAAATTACTTGAACGGGAGCATTAAAAGGGGAGAATTAATCCCCCCCCATTAATTTAGACAAAGAAACTATTGACCGCAATAGTGCCGAGCGCCGGTAAAGTACCCGTTAACCCAGTCAGATTAATCACCAAATCATTAGCACTTTGGAAACCCGCCGTACCATCGTTGATAATTAGGTAAGTGGTAGTAGTATTAGCAACCCGCACTAAAACAGCACTGTTAGTTCCGAGAGCTTGATTTCCGGCTGTTGCCCCATTAGCATCGGTAAAGACGTTAGTAACAATGGTGTTAATATTGGTCGTGGTGCTATCTGCGGCCCGGGTAAAAGCGACAGGGGCATTAATTGCCGCACCAGCTTGACTAAGCAGGTCAATTTTATCAGTACCAATAGCAAAATCCGTAACTCGGTCTCGGGCTGCTGCGGTGGACTGACCAAATCGGAAGATGAAGATGTCTGTCCCCGTCCCACCGGTTAAAGTATCGCGTCCAGCAGCACCATTGAGGGTATCGTTACCAGCAGCACCATTGAGGCTATCGTTACCAGCAGCACCATTGAGGTTATTATTGCCACTATTCCCTGTAATCTGGTTATTTAAGCCATTACCCGTGCCATTAAGATTACCAGTACCAGTGAGAAGGAGATTTTTCACGTTGTTGGGAAGGGTATAGGAAATGGAAGCTTGCACGGTATCGGCTCCCTGGTTGAGAGCTTCAATGACCAAATCCCCGGCATCATTTACCGTATAAGTATCGTTTCCGGCTAATCCAGTCATGGCATCTGCTCCAGAGGTTCCCACAAGGGTGTCGGGGCCAGAAGTACCGATAAAGTCATCATTATTGATGGTTCCCGTGGCAGTAGCGGTGGTAATAGTAGCGCCGTTGGTGGCATTGGAGAGGGTGACGGTAAAGTTTTCGTTCAGTTCTACCGTTGTATCTCCCTGAACGTTAACGGTAATTACTTGACTGGTTTCCCCCGTCGCAAAACTCACGCTTCCTGAAGGTAACAATCCCCCGACAAAATCAGTGGCATTGGCAGGATTGGTTCCCGTACCGGTAACTGCCCAGTCAACGTTATTGGTTCCCGTGGTATTAACCGCACGAGTGACGGTGAAAGTAAAGGCTTTACTGCCACTGTTGCCCTCGGTTTGACTGGCACTGGTGGCGGCAATAGCGAGGGTGGGGATTGCTACATCATCATTTTGAATGGTTCCCGTGGCTGTAGCGGTGGTAATAGTAGCGCCGTTGGTGGCATTGGAGAGGGTGACGGTAAAGTTTTCGTTCAGTTCTACCGTTGTATCTCCCTGAACGTCAACAGTAATCACCTTACTGCTTTCTCCCGGAGCAAAACTCACTACCCCACTGGGTAACAATCCCCCAGCAAAATCAGTGGCATTGGCAGGATTGCTGCCGCTGCCGGTAACTGCCCAGTCAACGTTATTGCTTCCCGTGGTGTTATCCCCACGAGTGACGGTGAAAGTAAAGGCTTTACTGCCACTGTTGCCCTCGGTTTGACTGGCACTGGTGGCGGCAATGGCGAGGGTGGGAACTGTGGGACCACCCACATTTAAGGCCCACAATTCCCGACCGTTCACGCCGTCATTGGCCCGGAAGAACAGGGTGTTGCCCACCGCCGTTAGATTGCCGGAAAAGGAGTCACCGAAGCTGATGTCGGCGACCAAAACTGTACCGGCCGTCGTGCCGTCGCTTTTCCATAACCCATAACCGTTAACGCCATCATAGGCACTGAAGAACAGGGTGCTGCCCACCACCGTTAGATAGCCGGGGAAGGAGTCACCGAAGCTGATGTCGGCGACCAAAACTGTACCGGCCGTCGTGCCGTCGCTTTTCCATAACCCATAACCGTTCACGCCGTCATTGGCCCAGAAGAACAGGGTACTGCCCACTGCCGTTAGATAGCGGGGGGAGGGACCAAAGGAACCGGGAAAAATATCTTTGACCAAAACTGTACCCGCCGCCGTGCCGTCGCTTTTCCACAATTCAGTACCGTTCACGCCGTCATCGGCAGTGAAGAACAGGGTGTTGCCCACCGCCGTTAGATTGCCGGGGTAGGAGGTAGATAAACCGGGGCGGATATCTTTGACTAGAACCGTACCGGCCGCCGTGCCGTCGCTCTTCCACAATTCCTCACCGTTCACACCGTCATCGGCCCGGAAGAACAGGGTGTTGCCCACCGCCGTTAGATTGCCGGGGCCGAAGCCAGAGTAACCGGGGTTGATATCTTTGACCAAAACCGTACCGGCCGCCGTGCCGTCGCTTTTCCACAACTCCCCACCGTTCACACCGTCATAGGCCTGGAAGAACAGGGTGTTGCCCACCGCCGTTAGATTGCCGGGGAAGGAGTCACCGAAGCTGATGTCGGCGACCAAAACTGTACCGGCCGTCGTGCCGTCGCTTTTCCATAACCCATAACCGTTAACGCCATCATAGGCCCAGAAGAACAGGGTATTGCCCACCGCCGTTAGATAGGGGAAGGAGTCACCGAAGCTGATGTCGGCGACCAAAACCGTACCGGAGGCCGTGCCGTCGCTTTTCCACAATTCAATATCGTTGCCGTCATAGGCCTGGAAGAACAGGGTGTTGCCCACCGCCGTTAGAAAGCCGGGGTAGGAGCCAACGGAACCGGGGTTGATATCTTTAACTAAAAAAGGAGTTGACATGATTTTTTCCTGAATAAAGGGTGAAAATTAAACAGTTAGGTAGTGGTGCAGAATAAATTTCCTAGTGGAGATCTAAGTACAGGACAAAAAGCTTGAAAAGTAGGCGGGAGTGGGGTTTTATGAGAAATAGCACTAATCTCGAAACCCCTATGAACCAGTATAATGCGTTGAAACAAGCTCTCAAACCTCATTTGCGATGGCACGGAGCAAG
>NZ_JAPZSO010000008.1:0-5779 GCF_027531715.1 Microcystis sp. LE19-8.1F
CACTCGCCATCAAACGCCCACGCTTATCGGCTGTATATTTTTAATGAACCGGATCGCTCACAAAGACCTAAATCTTTCTTCACTTTCCCGACTTAGCTGCGATCAGCTGAGCCTTGAATTCTAGCACAGTTTTTTAAGAACTGTCAAACTTGTGTTTTCTTTTGAGGCATTTTCTTCATGCCTCAAAAGAAAACACCCAGTAAAAGACTGGGTGTCTCCTGCTGTAAGAGCCTGACGATGACCTACTTTCACACGGGAACCCGCACTATCATCGGCGCAAAGTCGTTTCACTGTCCTGTTCGGGATGGGAAGGAGTGGTACCAACTTGCTATGGTCATCAGGCATAACTTGGTGCTGGGCTGTTCGTGTGAACAGCCTGGCGAATTCATAGAGTCTGGAATCAGATTGTGTGTCTTTTGACTGCGTCTAACTTGGCATAACAGACTTTGAGCTTCACGCTGGAGAGCGTGTTGGCTATCAAAGTTATAGGGTCAAGCCGCACGAGCAATTAGTATCAGTTAGCTTAACGCATTACTGCGCTTCCACACCTGACCTATCAACGTCCTGGTCTTGAACGACTCTTTAGGGGGCTCAAGGCCCCGGCAGATCTCATCTTGAAACGAGTTTCCCGCTTAGATGCTTTCAGCGGTTATCTCTTCCACACTTAGCTACTCGGCAATGCCACTGGCGTGACAACCGATACACCAGAGGTGTGTCCACTCCGGTCCTCTCGTACTAGGAGCAGGCTTCCTCAAATCTGCAGCGCCCACGGAAGATAGGGACCAAACTGTCTCACGACGTTTTAAACCCAGCTCACGTACCTCTTTAAATGGCGAACAGCCATACCCTTGGGACCGGCTACAGCCCCAGGATGAGATGAGCCGACATCGAGGTGCCAAACACCGCCGTCGATATGAACTCTTGGGCGGTATCAGCCTGTTATCCCCAGAGTACCTTTTATCCGTTGAGCGATGGCCCTTCCATACAGAACCACCGGATCACTATGTCCTGCTTTCGCATCTGCTCGACTTGTCAGTCTCGCAGTTAAGCACGCTTATGCCATTGCACTATCGTCACGATGTCCGACCGTAACTAGCGTACCTTCGAACTCCTCCGTTACGCTTTGGGAGGAGACCGCCCCAGTCAAACTGCCTACCATGCACTGTCCCCGATCCAGATAATGGACCTAGGTTAGAACCTCAAACACACCAGGGTGGTATTTCAACGTTGGCTCCATGAGATCTAGCGACCTCACTTCAAAGCCTCCCACCTATCCTACACAGATCTGTTCAAAGTCCAATACAAAGCTACAGTAAAGGTTCATGGGGTCTTTCCGTCTTTCCGCGGGGAGATTGCATCATCACAAACATTTCAACTTCGCTGAGTCTCAGGAGGAGACAGTGTGGCCATCGTTACGCCATTCGTGCAGGTCGGAACTTACCCGACAAGGAATTTCGCTACCTTAGGACCGTTATAGTTACGGCCGCCGTTTACTGGGACTTCAATCAAGAGCTTGCACCCCATCATTTAATCTTCCAGCACCGGGCAGGCGTCACACCCTATACGTCCACTTTCGTGTTTGCAGAGTGCTGTGTTTTTATTAAACAGTCGCAGCCACCGATTTTTTGCAACCCCGTTGGGCTCCCTCTGTACGAGTTCACCTACTTGGGGCATACCTTCTCCCGAAGTTACGGTATCAATTTGCCGAGTTCCTTCTCCTGAGTTCTCTCAAGCGCCTTAGAATACTCATCTCGCGCACCAGTGTCGGTTTGCGGTACGGTCGTCAATAGCTGAAGCTTAGTGGCTTTTCCTGGAAGCAGGGTATCACTCACTTCGTCTGCAAGCAGACTCGTTATCACCCCTCATCTAAGCCCGGCGGATTTGCCTACCAGGCACGACTACAGGCTTGAACCAACATATCCAACAGTTGGCTGAGCTAACCTTCTCCGTCCCCACATCGCACTATTGATCGGTACAGGAATATTGACCTGTTTCCCATCAGCTACGCATCTCTGCCTCGCCTTAGGGGCCGACTCACTCTACGCCGATGAACGTTGCGTAGAAAACCTTGCGCTTACGGCGAGGGGGCTTTTCACCCCCTTTAACGCTACTCATGTCAGCATTCGCACTTCTGATACCTCCAGCATCCGTTACCAGACACCTTCACAGGCCTACAGAACGCTCTCCTACCACTTGCAATAAATTGCAAATCCGCAGCTTCGGTAACTGGCTTAGCCCCGTTACATCTTCCGCGCAGGACGACTCGATCAGTGAGCTATTACGCTTTCTTTAAATGATGGCTGCTTCTAAGCCAACATCCTGACTGTTTTAGCCTTCCCACTTCGTTTCCCACTTAGCCAATTTTAGGGACCTTAGCTGGCGGTCTGGGTTGTTTCCCTCTTGAGTCCGGACGTTAGCACCCGGTGCTCTGTCTCCCAAGCTGTACTCTGCGGTATTCGGAGTTTGCATAGGTTTGGTAAGTCGCCATGACCCCCTAGCCTAAACAGTGCTCTACCCCCGCAGGTAATACTTGAGGCACTACCTAAATAGTTTTCGGAGAGAACCAGCTATTTCCAAGTTTGTTTAGCCTTTCACCCCTATCCACAGCTCATCCCCTAGTTTTGCAACACTAGTGGGTTCGGACCTCCAGTACCTGTTACGGCACCTTCATCCTGGCCATGGATAGATCACTTGGTTTCGGGTCTACACCCAGCGACTGATTCGCCCTATTCGGACTCGATTTCTCTACGGCTTCCCTATTCGGTTAACCTTGCCACTGAATGTAAGTCGCTGACCCATTATACAAAAGGTACGCAGTCACCCTTGCGGGCTCCTACTTTTTGTAAGCATGCGGTTTCAGGATCTATTTCACTCCCCTCCCGGGGTTCTTTTCGCCTTTCCCTCACGGTACTGGTTCACTATCGGTCGATTACGAGTATTTAGCCTTGGAGGATGGTCCCCCCATATTCAGACAGGATTTCTCGTGTCCCGCCCTACTTTTCTCTAACTTAGTACCACACGTCTGTTTTCGCATACAGGGCTATCACCTGCTATGGCCGGGCTTTCCATCCCGTTTTGCTAACAGTCGTGCTATCACTAGAAGGCTCTTCCGATTTCGCTCGCCACTACTTTCGGAATCTCGGTTGATGTCTTTTCCTCGAGCTACTGAGATGTTTCAGTTCACCCGGTTCGCCTCGCATACCTATGTATTCAGTATGCGATACCTCTTACGAGGTGGGTTTCCCCATTCAGAAATCTCCGGATCAAAGCTTATTTGCCAGCTCCCCGAAGCTTATCGCAGGCTATCACGTCTTTCGTCGCCTGTAATCGCCAAGGCATCCACCACATGCTCTTAGTCACTTGACCCTATAACTTTGACATCTCTTTCAAGATATCGCCATCATCTCAAGGACTTGCCAGGTCTTTCACCTGACGCGTTATGCCGTAATGTGAATAATTCCTCGATATCACTATCAAGAAACATTCGTCATTACTGAGTTCAAATTACTTCGCGATCGCTTTCGCAATCACGTTTGCTCATTGAACATTCGTTTTGACGCAATCAAAAATTTGTCACCAGGGGCACGGTCTGCACTAAACCTTTACGAATGTGCAGTTTCCCCTGGCAACTCTGATTTCGACTCTATGAATTTTTAAAGAACAGCCGATTGATCAATCGATATTGATCAACAACAAAGCAGCCTTTTGCAAAGCAGCTTTGGTGTTGAATTCCCGAAGTGTTGTTGGTGGAGGATGACGGGATCGAACCGACGACCCCCTGCTTGCAAAGCAGGTGCTCTCCCAGCTGAGCTAATCCCCCATCTCGATCCATTGCCCGCAACTTTCATCGCAGCCATCGCCATCGGAATTTGGTGGGTCTAGTTGGGCTCGAACCAACGACCCCTGCGTTATCAACACAGTGCTCTAACCAGCTGAGCTACAGACCCTGTTCCAACAACCGATAAGTGTGGGCGTTCAATATTGAATGCAGTTTTCCAGAAAGGAGGTGATCCAGCCGCACCTTCCGATACGGCTACCTTGTTACGACTTCACCCCAGTCACGAACCCTGCCGTGGTAATCGCCCTCCTTGCGGTTAGGCTAACTACTTCTGGCAGAACCCGCTCCCATGGTGTGACGGGCGGTGTGTACAAGACCCGGGAACGTATTCACCGCGACATTCTGATCCGCGATTACTAGCGATTCCGACTTCACGCAGTCGAGTTGCAGACTGCGATCCGGACTACGACTGGCTTTATGGGATTGGCTCCCCCTCGCGGGTTGGCAACCCTCTGTACCAGCCATTGTATGACGTGTGTAGCCCCACCTATAAGGGCCATGAGGACTTGACGTCATCCCCACCTTCCTCCGGTTTGTCACCGGCAGTCCCATTAGAGTGCCCTTTCGTAGCAACTAATGGCAAGGGTTGCGCTCGTTGCGGGACTTAACCCAACATCTCACGACACGAGCTGACGACAGCCATGCAGCACCTGTGTTATGGCTCTCTTTCGAGCACTCCTCTATCTCTAAAGGATTCCATACATGTCAAAGGTGGGTAAGGTTTTTCGCGTTGCATCGAATTAAACCACATCATCCACCGCTTGTGCGGGTCCCCGTCAATTCCTTTGAGTTTCAACCTTGCGGCCGTACTCCCCAGGCGGTCAACTTCACGCGTTAGCTTCGTTACTGAGTCAGTGAAGACCCAACAACCAGTTGACATCGTTTAGGGCGTGGACTACCAGGGTATCTAATCCTGTTTGCTCCCCACGCTTTCGTGCATGAGCGTCAGTACAGGCCCAGGGGATTGCCTTCGCCATCGGTGTTCCTCCGCATATCTACGCATTTCACTGCTACACGCGGAATTCCATCCCCCTCTGCCGTACTCTAGCTATACAGTCACAAATGCAGTTCCCAGGTTGAGCCCGGGGATTTCACATCTGTCTTATATAACCGCCTGCGCACGCTTTACGCCCAGTAATTCCGATTAACGCTCGCACCCTACGTATTACCGCGGCTGCTGGCACGTAGTTAGCCGGTGCTTATTCTTACGGTACCGTCATGGACCCCCTTTATTAGAAGGAGTCTTTTCGTTCCGTACAAAAGCAGTTTACAACCCGAAGGCCTTCATCCTGCACGCGGCATGGCTGGATCAGGCTTGCGCCCATTGTCCAAAATTCCCCACTGCTGCCTCCCGTAGGAGTCTGGGCCGTGTCTCAGTCCCAGTGTGGCTGGTCGTCCTCTCAGACCAGCTACAGATCGTCGGCTTGGTAAGCTTTTATCCCACCAACTACCTAATCTGCCATCGGCCGCTCCGTGAGCGCAAGGCCTTGCGGTCCCCTGCTTTCATCCTGAGATCGTATGCGGTATTAGCAAAGCTTTCGCCTCGTTATCCCCCACTCTCGGGCACGTTCCGATGTATTACTCACCCGTTCGCCACTCGTCAGCATCCGAAGACCTGTTACCGTTCGACTTGCATGTGTAAGGCATGCCGCCAGCGTTCAATCTGAGCCAGGATCAAACTCTACAGTTCGATCTTGATTTTTTCGCTCTTTCGAGCAACTCATAAAAAAGAATTGAAGTGAACTTCACTTCTATCTCATGAGCGTTTGTAGTGCTAAGCACTAGTTCCAAAGAACTTGGCACTCGCCATCAAACGCCCACGCTTATCGGCTGTATATTTTTAATGAACCGGATCGCTCACAAAGACCTAAATCTTTCTTCACTTTCCCGACTTAGCTGCGATCAGCTGAGCCTTGAATTCTAGCACAGTTTTTTAAGAAC
>NZ_JAPZSO010000195.1:0-29710 GCF_027531715.1 Microcystis sp. LE19-8.1F
TCTGGCACCATGCCATCCTAGATGGGGTTGAAGGGCTTGCTTTAAGGCGCTATACTGATTCATAGGGTTTTCGAGATTAGTGCTATTTCTCATAAAACCCTACTCCCGCCTACTTTTCAAGCTTTTTGTCCTGTACTTAGCTGCGAAGGTTACATGATATCAGCCAGACTTGGAAACTATCTCATCAAATTAGTCCCCCATAGAACTCCCTTGAGCCATCTTGCACACTTTTCTCTTTTTGTCAAATTTTATGTTAAGAAAGATGTGACTAATGGATAGCTTATTAAGGGGGGTATCTGACAATTTTTAACACCCACCTACTTAGTATGATTGACTCCCAATCGAACTTTAAAAACCCAGTTATGGATTGTTTCTCCCCATCTCCCCCACTTCCCCACTCCCCACTTCCCACTTCCCACTTCCCTCACTGATGACTGATTACTGATCACTGAAAATGCTTCCTACTGCCAAAAGCTGCCAAGATCACAAAAAAGACCGCTATGATCGAAAATAGAATTCATCGTCATTGGTAGAGAATAGGTAAAAAATCTATGACATCTTATGCGGCCTCCTCTGCACGAGCCGAAATGAGCGAACTTCGGCGCCTAAAAACCCTACTACCCCCAGAATTACAAAGTTGGGTAACGGTAGAAGGTTCCACAGAGATTAATCCCCCCCTGATCCGTTGTGAAGAAATTGGCAGAGATGAGGTAGAAATTCAGATAGATTTAGCAAAATGGGAAAATTTAGCCATCGATCAGCGTAATTTGCTCTTTTGGCATGAAGTGGCCAGGATTCAAAATGATAGTATTCCCCGGGAAGGCTGGGAAATGGCCGCCCTCGCTATTGGCTTAGGTGGCGCAGTGGGGGAATTATGGGTACAGGACGGGTTATTATTGCTTTTGGCTATGGGATTATGTGGGATTTCCGGTTATCGTCTCTGGCGCAAAAATAATGGCGATAAAATTCTCAAAGAAGCGATCGAAGCCGATGAAAAAGCGATCGCCATCGCCACCCGTTTCGGTTATTCTCTCCCCAACGCCTACAAGAGCCTAGGCAGTGCCTTTAAAACCCTAATCGAACAAACACCCAACCGTCGTCTGCGTAAGCGTTATGAGACCCGTTTAGATGCCCTGAGAAAGAGTGCGGCCAAAGCGAAAGCCCAAACCCAAGGCCGTCCGCCCCTAGGTGAGATTCGTTAGCCGATAATCACAGGCAATCTCTGACATTACCCATTGGTATTTGGGGAAAAGTGTAGTAAACATTAGGTAGGTCATCAGGCCTTGTTCATCTATCAAACCACCTCTTTGTGTCGATGACTTCCCAACTCCCTGAAACACGTTTTCTGATCATTCCGATGGAGTATCCCGTTTTGCGGATGCCCGATCGCTTGACTGTCTTGGAAGCAGTACAGTTCAAAGATCTCTTTCACCATCTCATCGCCCAAACACCCACTCCCGAAAAAGTCATTCTTGATCTGAATGCCACTCAATTTATGGATAGTAGTGGTGTGGGTGCTTTAGTCCATAATCTCAAAGCGGCCAGGGCAGAAAATATCGAGTTAGTGCTGGCTAACGTCCATCCCCCAGTGATGGGGGTTTTATCGATTACGGGACTAGATCAATTATTCACTTTCCAAACCCCCCCCCTAGCACCCCAAGAAAACGGCTTTACTGCCACTGAAAACGATCTACCCGAAACCCATCCCTCGATTCGCAGTTGGTTAAAGCGCTGTCTTGACATTGTTGGTGGGATCGTGGGTTTATTAATCACGGGGTTTATTTTTGTCCCCATTGCTATCGCTATTAAGTTAGACAGTCCAGGTCCAATTTTTTTTAGTCAAACCCGCTGCGGTTGGTTGGGAAAGCAATTTAAAATTCTCAAGTTTCGTTCCATGTGTGTGGATGCAGAAGCACTCAAGGATAAAATCCCCAATCAAGCGCAGGGAGCTTTTTTTAAGAATAAAAATGATCCCCGGATTACCCGGGTAGGAAAATTTTTACGTCGTACCAGTTTAGACGAATTGCCCCAGTTTTGGAATGTGATCACCGGTGAAATGAGTCTTGTTGGCACTCGTCCCCCCACACCCGATGAGGTGGAACGCTACGATGTTCCCCAATGGCAACGTTTAGATGTAAAACCCGGTATGACGGGAGAATGGCAGGTGAATGGTCGCTCTCGGGTGCGTAATTTTGAAGAGGTAATTCAACTAGATTTGCGCTATCAAGAAAATTGGAGCTTAGGCTACGATCTACAACTGATTTTTAAAACAATTTTGATTCTCTTTCAAAAAAACAGTGGTGCCTTCTGAAGTCTTAAATTCCCCTTCTTCCCCCCTCCATTTCCATCTACAAGTCCGGACGGAATTGGCAGCTTTAATCCCAGTCCTACAATGGTTTGAATCCCACGGCCGTTCTTTTCTACCCGACTCGGTGCTTTGGCAGTGTAAGGTGGCTTTAGCAGAAGGATTTACTAATACTGTCCGTTACGCTCACCAACATTTACCACCGACCACAGCGATCGATCTAGAATTAACTTTTTCGTCCCATTCTCTAGAAATAAAAATATGGGATCACGGTCAACCTTTTGATCTGCAAGCCAAACTTGATTCTCTACAACAACATCCCCTCGCACCTTTGGAAATGGAAAGCGATCGAGGATTACTTTTCATGCGTTCTTTTACTGATACTTTACAATATATCCGCACTGGCGAAGGGAGAAATTGTTTAATTCTCCAGAAAAGCTTTTAAGTCAATTTATCCCCTGCTGGAAACTCCGTCCATCGTACAGGTTTCCAGACGAGAAAAAAGAATTATGCCACCACCCACACCCCACACAAGGGTGGGAAGATGTCCCCAGGGTGCTTTGAGAGAGAAAGTAATTTGATCGTAGTATAACCACTTGTTATTAACTCGCCAACCGACTTTTGATCCAAAATCGTTCCATTTTTGTTGATCATAATTGCCGCTTCCTCCTAAACTTTCATAGATTCTTTTCTGAACAGATATACCGAATTTTCCCTGACTATATTGTAACCAGAGTTGATTGATAGTGGCTAAATCTTCACAGGGAAAGTTATCTATATCTTCTATCTTAAGATATTTTTCTTTAGTTCGATCGGCAACTTTTAAAAATAGATTAGCTGTTTCTTGATCTGCCTCTTGCCATTTTTCTTGCGCCAATAAATACCGTAGGTTAGTGTAATCAATTGCCTTGGCACTTTTGAGGTTAATTTCCTCCCTGGTGGCGGCTGGAAAAACTGGCAAAACCGTTTCTTGAATTGTATTCTGTGATCGGGGTTTTGGCGGAATCACGACGGCTAATTTTACTGCTAACTCTTGCAGGACTTCCCCAGCTGATTGATAACGTTTTTTGGTGCCAAATTCAATTAATTTATCTAAAATTTCGCCTAATCCAACACTAACAGGATTATTAATCAGGTGCTGTCTCCATACCCATTCATGTTCACTCACATCGAATAATTCAAAGGGAGATATTCCCGTTAATAAATAGATACAAGTGACTCCCAAACTATATAAATCACTGCTATTAATCGCTTTACCATTGCCTTGTTCTGGGGCGATATATCCCGCCGAACCGATCACTGTTCCTGTCAGGGAAAGATTAGCAATGGTCATAAATTTAGAGGCACCAAAATCCACTAAAATTATTTTATTATCGCTGCGTCTCCTAATTATATTAGCTGGTTTAATATCCCGATGAATGACTCTTTTAGCATGGATAAAATCAAGAATTGGCAAAATTTCCAATAAAAGATGTTTAATCTTTTCCTCATTGAAAACTCCCTCGCTTTGTAATTCTTGTTCTAGATTTTCTCCCTCAATATATTCTTGAACAAGATATTGTCGCCCATCATTGCTGGTAAAATAGGCATAGAGGGAGGGAATTTGTGGGTGTTGACCGAGATTATCTAAACTAATCGCTTCTTCTTTAAATAATTCCGCAGCTTTCTTGAGGGCGTTACTATCTTGAGCGCTAGGAAAAAATTGTTTAATCACACAATAAGGTTTAGAAGGTTTATCCTCATCAATTGCTTGAAAAGTTTTACCGAAACCCCCTTGTCCAATTAATTTTATAGCACGATAACGATCTTTTAGTAATAATTGAAAGCGACATTTTTGACAGAATTTATCTGTAGGATCATTGTTATATAAACAATCGGGATTAAGACATAAACTCATTGTTAGTTCAAAGAGGGATAGGGAAGATGTTTCAGTGAGCAGTAAACTGATAACTGATAACTGATAACTGATAACTAAATCGAGGTTTCTTCCTCTAGCCAAATTTCTGGCTGTTGATTTAATAAAAGCTGGGCTGCCTCTAACATATCATCAACAATATCGCGCAAATCTTTCTTATTATCGATATAAGCTTTTAACGCCTCCATCGGATCTAATTGATTACCCACCCCTAATTCCGGTAAACGGGGACGGGTTAATTGACTAATTAACTCCGCCCGAATACTATAACTATGGGCAGTTTTTAACGCTTCGTCAAGCTGATTGGTGTTGATTAGTTCTAATTGTTCACTGCGAATTTTATAAACTAAGCGGATAACTGCTTCCTGAATATCGTATTTTTTGAGAGCTTTCAACAATTCCTTTTGGGGGTTTTCTGCCTCGGAAACATCCACTTCGATCGAACGGAAAGGACGCACGGGTAAAGGACAAAATTCCCATTTAACCTCTCCTTTAGCCACTTCTATTAAAACATAGCCCTTATCTTCTTTTTCCTCGCTAAAATCCACTCGATCAATGCTCCCCGGATAGACAATAGGCGGATCATTGCTAGGATTAAGATTTTGATGTTTGTGAACATGACCGAGGGCGACATACTCGAATTGTGGACGATTTAGCAGCGATAAAGGCACGGTAAAACCTTTACCAACCGCTAAAAATCTTTCTGCTCCTAAACTAGCTCGATCGGCCATTAAATGGGCTAATAAAATTGTTGGTACACTTGTATCTAATTGGCGAATTTCTCCTTCTAAAACTGGTTCCAAACGGTTAATTAATAATTCATTTACCCCACTCAAGGATAAACCCTCGGTTTCGGGACGGGTTAAGAGAGTGGCGCGGGTTAACCAGGGTAAAGTAATTACTTGGATATCGCCATTGCGAGTGGTGATGCGATGGGTGGTCAGGCGATCGCCAACAATAAACCCCGGCACCGCTAGGGTACGATAGATGGAGAGACTGACACCGCCATTACCCTGAGAATGTTGATCGTGATTACCTACTAATAACACCGTCGGGATATTAGCATCGGCAAGACGACGGAATTGACTGGCAAAAGCTTCGTGAACAAAAGGAGGAGGAGTGGCATCGGGAAAGGCATCTCCCCCAAAAAGAACTAGATCCACAGGGGAGGCAATAGCCCGATCGATACAGAGGCTTAAACTGCCCATAAAATCCTCTAAACGAGTATTTAATCCCGTTTTTGGATTTAAACGTCCATGGGAAAAACCGCTCCCCATGTGAATATCCGATAAGTGCAGTATTTTAATCATAAGTAGTAGGCAAAAGGCAAGAGGCAAAAGGCAAGAGGTGGTGAGATATGTCTAATTAATTGCGTCTAGCTACTTAAGACCTCCTGAAAAAGTAAGTTCTCGAACCGCTATCTAGTCAAAATATCTAAAAACTCAGATAAATCTGACATAATCTTAGGTTTTGTGGATAGCATAGTTGTTTCTTGTCTTTTTTATCCTCCTGTCTCGGATTATCCTATCGACCGTCTCCTCACCTAAGGTCAGATTTTTGATTTTTGCAGGAAATCTATAGTAAAGGAAAAACAGGCGTAATTAAGTACACCTGTTCAGGATTATTTTCCTAATTTTTTATCGCCATCTTGACGACGGCGATCGCGCCATTCTGTAGTCGTCAGGTAGAGAATGCCACCACTGACGATAACGAGGAGAATTAAGGCGACTAGAAAGAGAGTGTTGAGAATCAAGGATGTTTCCATGGTATCTATAGATTACCTAGAAACCGTTACGACCCCAAACCACCATGGCGATCGACCAAGTGAACAGGGCGAGAATGCTAACCCAACCAAGTGTCAAAATATCCATAATTGCCTTTGTTAAACGAAATACTTAGGAGATAACTACTCAATTTATAATACTTCATCAGTGACTCCGTTTTAGAGAGGCGATCGTGCAAATTACGCTCAAGGAAAGAATCGAATCCATACAGGTGGGGAGTATCTCGGCTCTGGCTTTCCTGGTTCCCTATCTGCTATTTTTAACTGTTGATCGACTATTGTTAGGGGAATCGATCGCACTAATTGGCGCTTTTGTCAAGATATCCGGGGCGATAATTAGCGGATTTCTCTTCGGTGTCACCTATCGTTATGTCGTCCGTAACGACGATAATCCCCATCTCAAAGATGGTACAGTGGCAGCTTTTGCCCTAGTCCGCGGCCTAGTTCCCCTACAATTATCCACAGACTTGCTCGCTGACGCTTGGCAATTAAGTCTCTTTCTGGGAGAGAGCTTTATCTGTTTTTTATCCTGTCGTCTGCTCTTAGAGTTGACTAAGCTGCGTCAATAACCGACTCAGTTATCAGTTATCAGTTATCAGTTATCAGTCATAAGATTTAAGTTTTCAGTGAATAGTATTAAGCGACAAGCTCGGAGCTGCTTTTTTACTGTTTACTGATCACTGTTTACTGATCACTGATCACTGTTTACTGAAACATCACCCCACACCCTATGGCTATTTGTATTCCCGTTAATTTACCCGATCGCTCCTATAATATTCTGATCGAGAAGGGCAGTTTAGCTAATCTCGGTGGAGAAATGAGCCAGTTAAGCTTAGGTAAAAAGGTTTTATTGGTTTCTAATCCCGAAATTTTTGACTATTACGGGCAGATAGCCGTTAATTCCCTAGAAAAAGCGGGCTTTGTTGTTTCTACTCATCTGATCCCCGCTGGCGAAAATTATAAAACCCTCGATTCGATCGCCCAAGTTTATGATAGCGCCCTCGCTCACCGGCTGGAACGTTCCTCGACTATGGTTGCCCTCGGTGGTGGTGTAATCGGGGATATGACTGGATTTGCAGCAGCCACATGGTTACGGGGCGTTAATTTTGTCCAGGTTCCCACCACTCTGTTAGCGATGGTGGACGCTTCCATCGGGGGTAAAACTGGTGTTAATCATCCCCAGGGCAAAAATCTGATCGGGGCGTTTTATCAACCGAAATTAGTTCTGATTGATCCTAGGGTGCTTAAAAGCCTACCCGTGCGAGAATTTCGGGCAGGAATGGCAGAAGTGATTAAATACGGTGTAATTTGGGATGCTGAGTTATTTCAACAGTTAGAAGACTCGGACAATTTAGCCAGTTTTTCTCAGATCGATGGCGAGCTATTGCAAACAATTATTACAAAGTCTTGCCAAGCTAAAGCAGATGTGGTATGCACAGACGAAAAAGAAGCGGGTTTGCGGGCGATCTTAAACTATGGTCACACGATCGCCCACGGCATTGAAAGTCTAACGGGATATACTAGCGTTAACCACGGGGAAGCGGTGGCCATGGGGATGGTGGCGGCAGGAGCGATCGCTGTTAAACTGGGAATGTGGACCGCCGGGGAAAATCAACGTCAAACCGATTTAATCGAAAAAGCCGCCTTAGAAACCCGTATTCCGCCTTTAAATGCCGATGAGATGGTAAATGCTCTCACTGCCGATAAAAAAGTTAAAGATGGCAAGGTTAGATTTATTTTACCAACGGCAATCGGCCAAGTCACCATTAGCGATCGAGTCACCCCCACCCTGGTGCGCGAGGTGTTATCACCAACCGAATCCGGGCAGTAAAAGCTTTTTCAATTGTTGCATCGCTTGATCCGTAACATCCCGGTATTTTAAATCTCCCACGAGAATACGTCCCATCAGTTGACCGGCGATCGGGCGTTTAACGGCGATATTGTAGGCGATTTGGGTAAATTGATAGAATAAACCGGCTAATTTGGCCGCTAAAGCCATATCTTCCCCCCATTCTTCCCGAATTATCCGACTATAGCCCGCTAAAGCCTGATTATCCCCGGCTAAAGCTCGATCGATCGCCTCGGCTGCCTTAACTCCCGTCAAAATTGCCGGACGGATACCCTCACCGATGAGAGGATCGAGAATCCCCGCCGCTTCTCCTGTAATTAGGGCATTTTGGGCGTGTAGCGGTTTATTTCCGTTCCAAAGGGCTAAAGCATACTCACTATAGCGATAATCCTCTAAATTCCAGCCCTTTTGACGGGCATAATTTAACAGTTGTTTTTTCAGATCCTCGGATTTGATGCTGCCCTTAAAACAACCACCGCTAATTGTGTAACCATTAGACTTGGGAAAAGCCCAGATATAACCATTTTTTAGGGAACCAAAGTCAAAAAAAGCTTTTTGGGGGGGAATAGTAGCCCCTTCGTTAGTAATTTCGAGGGTAGCCCCGATCGCTTGGTTTTTCGCCGGTAATCCCAACCAGCGACTGGTATTGCCCCTAACACCATCGGCAGCAATCAGATATTTACCTGAAAATGTTCCCTGTGATGTGGTAACTTGCCAGTGATCTTGAAGGAATTTGATCTGGGTAACTTCGCTGTTATCTTGGATGGTTGCCCCGACTGCGATCGCCTGTTGACCTAAAAAATCATCGAAACGATCCCTTTGTACCATCCACATCGGTTCTAGCATATTTAACTTAGTGGTGACGGTATCCCCCTGTTTCCAAGTAAACTCCACTTGCGTGACGGTATTCTCGATCACGGGGGTAAAATCAAAATCAAACCACTGCTTAATTGCCGGGGATACCCCCCCACCACAGGGTTTATAACGGGGTAATTTCGCTTTATCGAGGATCAGAATCGATCGCCCCTTTTTAGCTAGATGATAACCCGCCGTCGCTCCTGCTGGTCCCGCACCGATGATAATACAGTCAAACATTTGTACTAATTTAAGTCGTTGAACAAATTTATAGACAATTTACGCTATTTTGGGCAACTTGTGTTGAGTCTGGTTTCTTGTCCCTTCCCTAGGCGGTTGAGCTTGCCTCTCTAGTTTCTAGCTGATTTATACCCCAATTTCCAAGAGAGTCCAATCTCTGGCTTTTTTGACTAATTGATCAATTATCTTCACCGGATCAATCGTATAATAAAAAAAACTATAACGGCTCGATTATATCATGAAAATTGTTTCTATTAAAATAAAAAACTATCGTATGTTTAAAAATATACACATAAGAGATATTCCCCCTTTTTGCGTGATTATTGGAGCTAACGGCACGGGAAAATCTACTCTATTTGATATTTTTGGGTTTCTGCGAGATGCCCTTAAAAACAACATTCGCCAAGCTTTACAAATTCGCGGCGGTTATAGAGAAATTATCACTAGAGGTCAAGAACAGGAAGATATTGAAATCGAGCTGCAATTTCCCATGAAAATCTTAGATACAGAACGTCTGGTTACTTATCAAATCATAATTGGACAAAACAATAATCGCCCCGTTATCAAACGCGAAATACTTCGCTATAAACGGGGTGAACACGGTAAACCTTTTCATTTTTTAGATTTTCAACTTGGTCAAGGATATGCTATCACCAACGAAGAAGATTTTAGTAAACCGGATAAAGAACTCGATCGAGAAGAACAACAGCTAGAATCTAACGATATACTAGCAATTAAAGGATTAGGACAATTTCAACGTTTTAAAGCCGCTACAGCCTTTCGTTCTCTGATTGAAAATTGGCACGTTTCTGACTTTCATATTAGCGAAGCTAGAGGAAGTAAAGAAATATCTTATGCTGAACACTTATCCACCACCGGCGACAATATAGCTACAGTCGCTCAATATATTTATCAACAATATCCCCAAATTTTTCAGCAAATTCTCGAAAAAATGAAACAAAGAGTTCCGGGTATTTCCTCTGTGGAAGCCAAAGAAACCGAAGACGGTCGCTTGATTTTACGTTTTCAAGATCAGGCCTTTAAAGATCCTTTTATTGATCGCTATGTTTCTGACGGGACTATGAAAATGTTCGCTTATTTAATATTACTATTCGATCCCAATCCTCATCCCCTACTCTGTGTCGAAGAACCAGAAAACCAACTTTATCCTACTTTATTAAAAGAACTAGCCGAAGAATTCGCCCACTATAGCTATCGGGGGGGTCAGGTATTTGTTTCTAGCCACTCCCCCGATTTTATCAACGCGGTTCCACTAGCTAGTATTTTCTGGCTAATTAAATCCCAAGGTATCACCCAAATCCATAGGGCTGCCGATAGCGAAATCCTCAAAAACTTAGTAGCGGAAGGCGATTTACCCGGCTATCTTTGGAATCAAGGTTGGTTTGAAGGAGTAGCACCATAATGAACTATGATATCGTATTTTTGCTAGAAGAGTCATCTATAGAAAATGTGTTAAACGAACTTTTGCCTAAACTTATTCCCCCAGAAATAAGGTATAAATGTATTAGTCATCAAGGCAAACAAGACCTAGCCAAATCTATTCCTATAAAACTCAAAGCTTTCAAGAAATCTAGTCCCAATACCAAATTTATTATTGTCCATGATCAGGATTCCCACGATTGTCAAAAACTCAAAAAAGACCTAGGGCAAATTTGTCAAAATGCCAGTGATGCTCAAGTCTTAATTAGGATTATTTGCCATGAATTAGAATCTTGGTTTCTGGGAGATTTAGCAGCGGTGGCCAAGGCGTATAATTTAAATAGTCTCGGTCAAAAACAAAATAAAAGTAAATACAGAGAACCAGACCTGCTTAACTCGGCCAAACAAGAATTAAAAAAGCTAGTGAAAGAGTATTATGCAGGAACCCACTCTAAACAGATTGCCCCCCATCTTTCCCTAACTGAAAATAAATCGCGTAGTTTTCAAACTTTTATCCAAGGTATCAAAAATGTTGTGGAAATGATACAACGCCCCAATCCGAACCCGAACTAAAATAGACCTCGACCTAATATAATTAAAAGCTTGTAAACTCCTAACTAGAGTTGGCTGAAAAAATTTAAAAACCTTGTTGGATAATATCTTGAGGCTTTTTTAAAATCAAAAAGTGCCGGCCCTGGGAGTGAGCGGGGGGAAGATTTAGGCATTTTTGCGCCCAAAAATATTCCCCCCGGCAGAACCGAGGGGAAAGTGGGGAAAAACCGCTAATCTAGCAGTTTAAGGCTAAGTCTTGGGATTCTTTTTTCAAGAGATTAACGAGGGTTTCGTCACCATTCTCTTGAGCGATTTGTAAACGACGTTCCAGACGACGACGAATATTGTTCAGATGGATACTAGAAAGGGTTTCCTCCTGGACAACAACAGGGGGTTTGACAACGGGCAACGGACAAGTGTTCGGGATGACTTGCTCGGCAAAATGAGGACGGGTGCTGTAGGCAACTCCACGATACTGACGATGCAGTTTCGGCTCTAATTGGAGCATATGGCGAGGATAATGGTGATTCCAGTCTTGACCTCGGTATTTACCCCCGATATCTCCAGTATTCATCTCCAAGGGGAGAGAATCCCTTTCGTACTTAACTCCTCGATAGACTAACGTCATATCACCGACTCCCTGCAATGCTTTAAAGTGACTTTAATCTCTCTTGTCGTCTCTATTTAGGGACAACAAATGACAAGATCTTATTTCTTATTCTGTATCTATTCTTACATTTTGCTAGGGAAATTGAAAAAACTTTATAAAAATTTAATATTTTCTAGTTGGCCGTAGTATCCCTTTATGGCCGGGTTTGGTCGCCCGCCAAAGGAGCCTCTAGGGGTTTGAGGATTAATTTGGAGGCTGGAGGTGGCCAAACGAACCGCCATACCATCATTGTTTCATAATTTCCCCTTCCCTCTGGACTGACCTCGCCCAGAAAATCTAGCAACTTCGCCCACATTCTTGAAAAATGTTATTATTGCCAGCAAGCTCAATTTTTGCCGTTTTATATCTTTTTTTAACTTGAGCAATAGTATTAATCAAATCCATGGGGTATGATTGCCACATTCTGACCAAAATTTACCCTATTCAGGGATAAGATAGTGCTTGTGTCACCTAAAAACTGATCTATGAGCGGCTTTATTATCAAAATAATCTTGATATCGGCTTTAATTTCCCTGGCAATTAAATATCTTGCCCCTTTATTATCGATCACTCCCAGTCCTCTTAACACTTTAATTCTGGTTTTTACTCCTTTTCTGCTCACGGTTTTTGCCCTCTGGAGACGGACAATAACTGATTAGGAATTTTTCTCCTTACTCATCATGACTTTTGGCAGCAGCCTCGGTTTAGTCCTGTTAGTCTTCTGTCTGTTGATTCTCTGGCAGATTCGACAGATTCTCCTATTATTATTGATGGCGATTCTTCTGGCGCAGATTTTAAATTTGGCTGTGACTTGGTGGCAGCGTCATCACCTCAAGCGTTCCTACGCCCTAATTATCACCCTTTTTAGCTTCTTTATTGGTATAATCGGTATTTTTGTGGGGATTATACCCGCTTTAGTCCAACAATTTCGCCAATTATTTAGTTTATTACCCCAAGCTATAGAAAGACTCTGGGGACAAGTCCATAGTCTTGAGGATTATCTCGATCCTAGTCTGGCCACTGTCTTCCCGGACTTTAAAACGCTGCTGGCTCAATTACAACCCCTGATTAACCAAATTGCTGGCCGGGGTTTAAGCATTTTCTACGGCACTTTCGGTATTATCCTCAGCTTACTGCTAATTGTTGCCCTGAGCTTGATGATTCTCGCCGATCCTGCCGCTTACCACCGTTGTTTTCTGCGTTTATTTCCCGCTTTCTACCGTCCTAGGGTACGATCGATCCTAGAACAATGCGATCGAGATTTAAAAGCTTGGCTGAAAGGGATTTTCTGTCATATGTTGATTATGACCTTGGGCAGTTGCCTGGGTCTATCCCTGATCGGCATTCCCCTCGCTTTTTCCCAATCTATCCTGGCGGGATTTCTCACCTTTATCCCTAACCTCGGGCCGGTTTTAAGCACGATTTTACCCTTTTCTATCGCCCTTCTGGAGGCTCCCTGGCAACCCTGGGCAGTTTTATTACTCTACAGCAGTATCTATCTGTTAATTCAATATTTCGACCATCATCCACCGCTGCCCATTTTAACAGTGCCGTCCCTCAAGCTCTTACCCGCTTTTACCCTGTTGGCCCAGTTGTTTTTTGCCTCGATTTTTGGCTTTTTAGGGCTATTTCTGGCGGTTCCCCTGACGCTTATCGGTCGTATTTGGCTAAAGGAAGCTTTGATCGAGGATATTCTCAACCATTGGCGGATTGGGGATAAAAAATCTTAAACTGGGGATCTAGGATTCGAACCTAGGAAATGGCGGGACCAAAACCCGCTGCCTTACCGCTTGGCTAATCCCCATTGGACAGACCTTTTTAATATTAGCATTTATCTCCCCGGTTTTGTCAAGAAGTTTCTAAAAATTTTTTGCTGACTATAGCATCCGAGGGTAGAATCGGGAAGCTGCCTGAGCCTCAAACTAAGCTATAGTGGGAACTACTGGTCTGTCAAGTTGAAGTTGACCCAGACAATCATTGTCAAGCTGTACCCTTAACAAGAGAGCAGTCAAACTAAGTCCGTCTGAGGTGAACATCTCAAGCACGGTTCTGAATGGGAGGGGAGGTCGGCGATAATCTGATCAGTGGAGATTGTTAAGTAAACAGTGATGTTTCCCCATGACGGATTTAATTCTACAAAATCGTTACAAAGTCTTGCGATTAATTGCCGATGGTGGTTTCGGAGAGACTTTTTTGGCAGAAGATAGCCAAATGCCCTCAAAACGGCTCTGTCTGGTTAAACAGCTAAAACCGATTAATGATAATCCCCAGGTTCATAATCTTGTCAAAGAAAGATTTGATCGAGAAGCCGCTATCCTGGAAAAATTGAGCGAAAATAGTCCTCAAATTCCCAAACTATACGCTTATTTTGAGGAAAATAATCAATTTTATTTAGTCGAGGAATTTATCGAGGGGGAAACTCTCAGCCAAAGAATACAGAGTAAAGGAGTTTTTACCGATGATCAAGTCAAAGAGATTTTAGTTAGTATTCTACAGGTTTTAATTTATGTTCACGGACAAAAAATTATCCATCGAGATATAAAACCCGATAATATTATTCTACGAATTTATGATCATTTACCGATCCTAATTGATTTTGGTGCGGTTAAAGAAACTATGGGAACGGTGGTTTCTAATTCGGGGCATTCTCTTAATTCTATTGTTATCGGTACTCCCGGTTTTATGCCATCAGAACAAGCGATCGGTCGTCCGGTTTATAGTAGTGATCTCTACGCTTTAGGATTGACGGCTATTTATCTACTAACTGGCAAAACTCCTGAAATGTTAGAGAGCGATCCGATGACAGGAAAAATTTATTGGCGGCAGTTCGCTTTAAATACTAATATCAGTTTAGCAGCTGTGCTAGATAAAACTATTTCACTGCGCTCTAACGAACGTTATTTAACTGCAAAAGAGATGTTAGAAGCGCTACAAGCTCCTCCATCAATTGTAGCAACAAATATCGTTATTCCTGCCGCTACCCACGCTCCTACTCAAATAATTTATCCTGTAACTTCAAAACCTGTTTCTAATCCCCGCACGTTACCTGAATGGGTGAAAGCAATAATTATAGGTAGTATGATCGGTACTGGCATTTTAGGTGGTTTTGTCTTAAGTTATTATCTCTCAAATTCTTCTGGAGATGAGTCAATTTCTCCGTCACCTTCCCCAGAGAATCAAGACTCAGATATTACCATTAATAATGAGTTTCCTAAATCTGTCTGTGGAGATGAGAATATCACCGATACTTACTATAAAGTTGTAGTAACTGATGAGGATAGTTTAGAGAGAGTTAAAAATAACTTTTGTCGCGATGCTTTTGTTAATGATGGTAATATTCAGGTGGCAACTTTTAGTGACTTAAATCGCGCTCAAGAGTTACAAAAGCACCTAATTAAATACTTTAATCAAGTTAAAATTGCCCAAGGTGTCATCGATACCTCACCCAGTCCTGAAGCTGTCTATTCACCTGTTCCTCAACAGACAGTTAACTCTATTTCTCGTTCAGAAGCGGTGGATTTAATCGAGCGCTGGTTAAAGGCAAAAAGAGATATTTTCGGTCCCTCCTATCAAACCTATTTAGGAGAAAAATTACTTACAGGTAAAGCTTATAATGACAAAATAAAAAGCTCTGATGGTCAAGAAAGTTCTTCCGAATGGTTAGCTAATAATGGCGCTTATTATATCTATGGAGTTCAGAGAATAGATTCAGTTAATAATTTTACATCCTCTGGCGATCAAGCTACAGTGGATGTGGTGGTTACTGAAGAAAGAACACTCTATAACAATCAGGGTAAAATTGATCAAAAAAATAGTGGTTTAAGTACCTTATTGGTTCGCTATAATCTTGAAAATGACGAGGGAACATGGAAAATAGCTAACTCTAGAACTCTTAAAAATTTAGTTCGTAGATAAGTTTAATTAATTACAATAAAAACCCATATATACAATCATTGCTGTTAAATTTTCATCTTGAGAACGCAGTGTAACCCATTCTATTCAGAATCATCATTATAAATATCTTGGAGAGTTTTATTTTCGTAGCGTTCCTGATCTTGATTTTTGCCGCGACGGGAAGGACGACGATATTTTTTATTAGCTAATTTGGGTTCGTAGGTTTCTTGACCTGCTTCTTTAATTTTTAACTTTAAACTTGACTCTTTTGTGCTAGTTTTATGTAATGACTGTTCTCGTGTGATCGCCTCTTCTAAAAACTCTAAATAATGTTGGTAACGTTCCCAATCTCCCCTCACCACACAGTTAGGTTCCCGACGGTGAGTACAATCATTAAATTGACAATTTCCTAAAGCTAAACGCTGTCTCACTTCTGGAAAATAAAAAGTTAATTGTTCCGGTAAACACTTAATATCCGGTTGGTTAAACCCCGGACTATCGGCCAATAAACCCCGATTTGGTAAAGCAAATAACTCCACATGACGGGTAGTGTGACGACCTTTTTGCAGTTTTCCCGACACATCCCCCACCCGTTGATTAATCTCAGGAATTAGGCAATTAATTAAACTCGATTTTCCCACCCCGGATGGACCGGCCAAGAGAGTAATTTTATGGTTTAATTGTGCCAATAAAGCCTCAAATCCCCGATTTTTCTCCACACTGACAAAAAAGGGACGATATCCCCAACCAGCTAGGCGATCGCCCCAGAGTTCTATTTGTTCCGGTTCCCCCAGATCGATTTTATTGACACAGACCGCAATTTCCAAGCCTGTGGACTCGGCTTTCACCAAAAAACGACTGATCAGCCAAGGATCGAGGACAGGTTCGGCAAGGGCAAAAACTAGCAAAATCTGCTCGATATTGGCAACGGCCGGCCGATCGATCTCGGTACTGCGGGGGAGGACTTCTGCGATCGCACCCTGCCGATCATCAAAATTGGCTTCCTCCACGCGCACCCGATCACCAACCATCACCGATTGACCGATTTTTTGCAAGCGAGCGCGACGGGTACAGAGAAGATTCTCGCCCATAACGGGAGAATCCAAGCGTACCTGATAGAAATTCGCCTGTACGGCCACCACTGTGCCGTATAAATCGGTTAATTGTGCATCTACCATTTAGAAATCGGGGCGATAGACTTGGAGAACAAAAAAGCTATCTCGGTCCTCGATCGATTCTATCTGATAACCCTCCACTGTCAGGCTAGTGGGAACCTGTTCGATCGGTTCCCCGGCATCTAACCAGACTTCCAACCGTTCCCCGGCGGTCATTTTCTCTAATTGCAATTTTGTCCGGACAAAATTAATTGGGCAGGGAGTGCCGCGCAGGTCTAAAGTCATAATTATTTAGGGTTTGCTGAAAAAGTTTCTCCTAGGGACAGGGTGTGGGGTGTGGGGTGTGGGGTGTAGGGTGTGGGGAGAATAAATAAAATAATCTCCTATCTCCTGACTCCTGAATACTGAGACCATTTTTCATAAGTAATGGCAGAGATGGTTAATCGCCCTCATCCCTAACCCCCCACCCCCCCGATGTCGGGGGGCAAGGGGGGGGTAAGATACCTGCCAAGAATAAAGAAAAATGGTATGACTCCTGCCTCCATTAACCGACAAGATTTTTAGATTTATTCAGCCTGCCCTATTTATGGAAGATATTACCTAAAAATCCCTCGATTCCGCCTTTCCCCACGGTTTCCCCGCGAACTTTCGCTATTTTTTCCAGTAATTCCCGTTCTTCTCCCGTGACACGGGCAGGAATCGAGATTTTAACGGTAATACGATGATCACCGCGGCTAACGGGATTACCTAATTTGGGAACCCCCTTGTTTTCTAAAATCAGTACGGTGTTCGGTTGAGTACCGGCAGGGATAGTCAAGTCCTCTTGGCCATCTACAGTATTAACTTTGATGGTACATCCTAAAATCGCTTGGATATAACTAATCGAGATATCCGATTTAATATCATTACCTTCCCGTTGAAATTCTGCATCGTTTTCCACGGTTAGATAAACGAATAAATCCCCCGGCGGCCCGCCTTTAAGTCCTGCGTCTCCTTCCCGGGCAACGCGCAATTTCATGCCGTTGTCAACCCCCGCGGGGATGGTAATTTTCAGTTTTTTGGTTTCCTGTTTACGTCCAGAACCGCCGCAAAGGTCGCATTTTTCCTCGATCACTTCTCCAGCACCATCACAGGTGGGACAGGCCGAAACCTGAGCAAAAGTACCGAAGGGAGTACGGGTGGCGCGACGCACCTGACCAGTACCATTACAAGTAGTACAAGTGCGGGGACTGGTTCCTGGTCTGGCCCCACTGCCTTTACAGGTTTGACAGGTTTCCAGATGACGGATGCGGATTTCCTTTTCGCCGCCAAAGACCGCCTCGCGGAATTTTAGTTTGAAATCGAGACGTAGATCCTCGCCCCGGATAGGGCCTGTGCGTCGGCGGGCGGCTGCTTGGCCGCCCATGCCACCGAAACCACTAAAGATTGACTCAAAGATATCGGCGAAACCGCTCATATTGTCGGGATCAAAACCGGCAGGGCCACCAGAAACCCCAGCTTCACCAAAGCGGTCATAACGATTGCGGGTTTCTGGTTCCGAGAGAATTTCGTAGGCGCGGTTAATTTCTTTGAAGCGTTCCTCGGCTCCCGGTTCTTTGTTAACATCGGGATGGTATTTTCGGGCGAGACGACGATAGGCGCGTTTGATGTCTTCTTTGCCGGCATCCCGCGAGACACCTAGAATTTCGTAATAATCAGTGGGCATAGGGGGCTATGGTTCTGCTCGCAATTTATAAATAAAGTTTAAGTCTAGTTGTTACTTTAACAAACTATACATAATAGTTTAGTTGGGTTATCCCTACTATTTTTTTGGTGGGAGAGGGGAGCACCGGAGTGGGGTATGGGGTGTGGGGTGTGGGGTGTGGGGAGAAAAAAGCTGAAAACTCACATCTGATCACTGATTACTGATTACTGATCACTGAAAAGGCTGATAGCTTTTCCTTTTTTAATCTACGGCCTCGTAGTCACTGTTGATCGCTTCTGCCTCATTGTAGGTATTATCATAACTGCCTGATTCGGTGGATTTCGTTTCTGGATTGCTATGGGTTCTGGTTCCAGTAGAGGAGGGGGTTGGCCTGTCGGCGATGGTATTTGGGGGGGCGGCGGCTTGGGTGCGGGTTGGTTGAGTTGGTTCTTGGGTGACGTTGAGCGCTTGAAGACCGGTATCGTTGCGGGTTGGGTTTTCTTTTTGTTTACCTGTGTAGATACGGGTACCGATTTCGAGGACAATCTGACGAAATTCTGCCAGGGTGGTTTTTAGCTTTTCCGGGGATATGGAGGGGTCGCGCAGGGCGATTTCCAACTGTTGCCGCTTCTGGTCGGCTAGTTGCCGGATATCGGGGGCGACAAACTCACTGTTTTCCTTGAGGGTGACTTCGTAGCTATAGAAAAGACTATCGGATTGGTTGCGAATATCGATCATTTGCAGACGATTGCGATCAAATTCGGCGTATTGTTCGGCTTCTAGGCGCATTTTTTCAATTTCGTTCGGTTTCAGTCCCCCAGTATGGCTAATTAAAATGCTTTGTTCTTTGCCGGTGCCTTGGTCGCTGGCGGACACTTTTAAGATGCCGTTGACATCGATCTCGAAGGTTACTTCGATTTGTGGCACACCCCTACGGGCGGGAGGAATTCCCGTCAGGAGAAATTTACCGAGGGTTTTATTATCCTGGGCCATCGACCTTTCCCCTTGCAGAACATGAATTTCCACCGAAGTTTGACCGTCGGCAGCGGGGGAAAATGTCTGAGATTTGCTGGTGGGGATAGTGGTATTGCGATCGATGATTTTGGTAAAAACTTCGCCGAGGGTTTCGATGCCTAGGGAAAGGGGGGTGACGTCGAGGAGGAGGACGTCTTCTACTTCTCCACCTAAAACTCCAGCTTGAATTGCTGCTCCTAAAGCAACGGCTTCATCGGGGTTGACAGAGCGATCAATCTGGCCCGTGGAAAAGAAACGGGAGATTAATTGCTGTACGGCGGGCATTCTGGTGGAACCACCGACGAGAATCACACGGTTGATATCCCCGGGCTGTAGTTGGCTGTCTTTGAGGGACTGTTGTACGGGTTGGAGGGTTTTTTCTACTAATTCTCTGGTTAATTCTTCGAATTTAGCGCGAGTTAGTTCTATTTCTAGGTGTTTGGGACCGGTTTCGTCGGCGGTGATGAAGGGGAGATTGATTGAGGTGGTGATCAGGCTAGAAAGCTCGATTTTGGCTTTTTCGGCGGCTTCTCGCAGTCTTTGGCTGGCCATGCGATCGGTGGCTAGGTCGATGTTTTCTTGGTTTTTGAAGTTCTCGATCAGCCACTGCACTAAGAGGTTATCAAAATCGTCTCCGCCAAGATGGTTATTGCCAGCCGTGGCTTTCACTTCAAAGACTCCATTCCCCAGTTGCAGGATGGAAACGTCGAAGGTTCCCCCCCCTAGGTCAAACACGAGGATATGTTGATCTTCGTTTTGTTTATCTAAACCGTAGGCCAGGGCGGCGGCGGTGGGTTCGTTAATAATTCTTAATATTTCTAGCCCTGCGATCGCCCCCGCGTCTTTGGTGGCTTGACGTTGGGCATCGGTAAAATAGGCGGGGACTGTAATGACGGCTTCTTTGATCGGTTCTCCCAGATAGGCTTCGGCATCGGCTTTTAATTTTTGCAGGATCATGGCCGAGATTTCTTGGGGGGTAAATTCTTGATCGCGAATTTTGATGTTGACGGTATCATCGCGACCGCGTTGGCAATTATAGGCGACTCGTCCCCTTTCTGCTTCGGTGTCTTGCCAACGTCTACCGATGAAGCGTTTGATGCTATAGACGGTATTTTCGGCATTAGTGACGCCTTGACGTTTGGCTAGTTGTCCTACTAGGCGCTGGCTCTTGCCGAATCCCACAATACTAGGAGTTGTTCTTCCCCCTTCCGAGTTGGGGACTATAATCGGCTGACCTCCTTCGAGTGCAGCAACGCAACTGTTGGTTGTCCCTAAGTCGATGCCGATGACTTTGCCCATGACTATCTGATAATAAAGGTAGTTAATAGGATATGACTGCCGACAAAAATTATCCCAAAGTTGGGTACGGGCTTTTTGCCTTGTTTGACTTCTCCGCCCCTTGGCTAATTCAAGTCTTAACTGCATCACTACCCGAATCTACCTTCATACAATACCTCATTTGGTATCTGATCGTCAAGACATTTTCGAGGCCGATTGTTAATCGAGTTTATACTAAATCCGGTTATTAAAAACTGATTATTTATTCTCCCCTACCCCCCCTTGCATGAGTGCCTCTCCTCATAACTGGCCTGTACTCAACGGATTTAGTATTACGGCTCTTTTTACCTCCTCTGGTTTGACAATTTGAAAATTCCTACCCTTAGCCAAAAATTGTCTTAATAGTCCATTATGCTGGTTTAATCCCTGGTTTAATCTCCTTTCCTACCAATGATTCAGTCAATTTTTCGGAGGGCATCTCTCGAAAAGGTTCTTCGGTGACTCGATTGATTTCCCTAGCGGTTTGATTTTTTGCCAATTCTGCCACTAGAATTTTTGAGGTTTTGTTGGCATGAGTGATGATTTTCTCTAATTATTCTGTCGCTTTCTCAATCACTTCTCTTGATTTTTTCGTCGGCGATTGCTGGTCGCTTCTCGATGCTTGCGGATTTTAGGGACAAGTTTTGTGAGGATTCAGGCTCTCTTAGGTTTGGTGGGTAAAATGTATTCTAAGATACATTCCTGCTGGCGAGCGAGTGGAACGAACCACAAAGACACAAAGGACACAAAGATTGATCGCTCCTATATAACTTAAACTGAATCACACAAAAAATAAGAGAGCCAGATTCAGATGAAAATTACTGGTGGAATTAATTATCGGCTATTAGGGAACAGGCAATAGACCATAGTTAAGACATACTCAGATCAATCTAGGATAAAATAACCAATAAACCCATCCTAGAGGACTTAATCATGATTAGAGCCTATGCTGCCCGAGAAAAAGGGGGAAAACTAGAACCTTTTGACTACGATCCGGGTATATTAGCGGATGAAGATGTGGAAATCGAGGTGGAATATTGCGGCATCTGCCACAGTGACCTAAGTATGCTCGATAACGATTGGGGACTGACCACCTATCCCTTTGTCCCTGGTCATGAAGTGGTTGGTACAATCGCCGCTCTTGGTGCTAAAGTCAAAGAATTAAACATAGGGCAAAGAGTCGGTCTTGGTTGGTTTTCCCGTTCCTGTTCGACCTGTGAAACTTGTATGTCAGGGGATCAAAACCTTTGTGCCACTGCCGAAGGAACTATCGTCGGTCGCCATGGCGGTTTTGCCGAAAAAGTCCGGGCCCATCATAGTTGGTTAGTTCCCTTGCCAGACCAGTTAGATGCTGCCAAAGCTGGCCCGCTTTTTTGTGGTGGTATAACCGTCTTTAATCCCATTGTCCAATTTGATATTAAACCCACGGCCCGAGTTGGGGTCATTGGTATTGGTGGCTTGGGCCATATAGCCTTAAAATTCCTCAAAGCTTGGGGCTGCGAAGTAACCGCTTTTTCTAGTAGTCCCGACAAAGAAACAGAAGCAAAAGAACTAGGCGCGACTCATTTTATCAATTCCAGAGACCCCGAAGCTTTGCAATCGGTACAAAATTACTTTGATTTCATCATCTCTACCGTTAACGTTAATCTCGATTGGGGTCTTTATATCGCCTGTTTACGTCCCAAAGGTCGTCTGCATATTGTTGGGGCCGTTCTTGAACCCATAGCTACCTACGCTTTTCCCTTGATTATGGGTCAAAAATCGATTTCTGGTAGTCCTTTGGGGAGTCCCAGTACCATCAGTAAAATGATCGAATTTGCCTCTCGTCATGGCATTGAACCGGTCACGGAAACCTATCCTATCTCGCAGGTGAATGAAGCCATGGCAAAATTGAGAAGTGGACAACCTAAATATCGCCTCGTCTTGCAGATGAAATAAAACCATCTCTATCCCGGACGTAACCCCGATGACTCAACCTCTCACTCCTCCAGTTATCGATTGGGAAGAACCCCCCATTCCCCCAGAAGACTTGATTTTTGATGACGGAGAACCTTTGGAAACCCACCGTCACCGCAAGGCCATGAATGTCTTAATCGATTCTATCGAACAAGCCTATCAGGATCGAGAGGACTTTTTTGTTGGCGGTAATATGTTTATTTACTTTAGCCGTGAGCGGGTTTTTAATAAAGATTTTCGTGGCCCCGATTTTTTCGTTGTCCTCGATATCGATGGTAGTTATAAACGACAAGGATGGGTGGTTTGGGACGAAAACGGACGTTATACCGATGTGATCGTGGAATTAATGTCAGAAAGCACCGCAAAAATCGATTTAACTACCAAAAAAGACCTCTATGAGCGGACTTTTCGCTGTTCCCAATACTTCGTTTACAATCCCTTTGATGCCACTTCCCTGCAAGGTTGGGCTTTAGACCAAAATCAATGCTATCAAGAAATTATTCCCGACCACCGCGGTTGGTTATGGTGTCAACGTTTGGGATTATGGTTAGGAGTCTGGATGGGCAGTATTCAGCGAGAAGAAGCCCCTTGGCTGCGTTTTTATGACCTAGACGGCAATTTAATTCTCCTACCTGCGGAATTAGCCGAAATTGAACGTCAGAATGCTGAAATTGAACGTCAACGCACCCAGGCAGCCTATCAACAGGCCGAAATCGAACGTCAACGCACCCAGGCAGCCTATCAACAGGCCGAAAGCGAACGTCAACGGGCGGAACGTTTAGCGGCGCAATTACGGCAATTAGGCATAAATCCCGATGAAACCCCGTAATCGGCCCAGGACTGACCCCTATCTCTAAAAATCGAAAACCCACACATTCCGATCTCGGTTTGCGTGGGCCGATTGTTCACTTAATTCTAAGATTGAAAGCTGACACCTTGGCGAAATCTCAGAGCCTAACTCAGAGTAGCACCAGAGCGATCATAGGTTTGTGAAGAAAAGTCGGCCGAGAAGCGACGTTGAACAGTTCCCCCGTAGCCATTGTCATTGTCAATACCGATTTCAGAAGCACTTCTCCCTAACATCGATTGTTGACGATTTTTGACGGCGTGGTGGTGACGCATCATTAAGGCACGAGCTTGTTGTTCTGTAGACATAATCATTTCCTCCGATCTGCAAATCGTGTTTTGAACTTTTTTAATCGCCCACTAATATATATAACATACAATTCTGTATCTATTTTTACAAAACGCCCTATTCCCAGAAAAATTAACAAAACTTTACAACAGGAGGCAGTGATCAGATGTGAGTTTTCAGTTCACTGATTACTGTTTACTGATCACTGAAAAAAAGCTTCCCAACCCCAAGACATCAATCGCCCTTATACCTTAATCGAACTAGGTTCATCGACGGCGGCGATAATGCGATGACAACCGGAAAAGGGTTGCGCCCATTGATACTGGTGTTCTAAAGGATTACCCCAACAGAGGCCGAGATATAATTCTGTGCGCGCCACATCTAATTCGGCCCATTCGGACTGGGCGACTAATTCGGCTAGAGAATCGGCGGAAATGGGACGACGGGAGTTAAGCGCCCACCAAAAATTCATATTAGGGGTGATACTGTTCCAAAACTCTAAAACAGAGGCTTTGGCAGCCATGAGAATTTCCTTGTCACCCGCCACGGCAACTAATTGATTATGAATTTCGGGATAACGGAGAGTGCGATCGCCCCATTGACAAACACGCCAGATAATGCCCGAAACCTGATATTGTTGTTGATAATCGTGAACTTGGCGGCGAAAATCCTGATAGGCGAAGACTTTGCCCACCTTTTCTAGATTGATCGCCTTGGCAATCACCGGATTATCAATGCGCTCCGCCGGGGAGAGTAAGAGACGTTCCCCTTTGCAAGTGGCGTGCATTTCTCGCTCGAGGATTTCAATTAACTGCTGTGTCGAGTAAGCCATACTACCGCTCTTACCTGAGAGAGGATTTCTTTTTATGATAAACTCGAATTTCGCTAGTGGAAACGCTCGATCGCTAGAAAATTGTCATTCATCGGAAATATCGGCAGCATAAACCTTAATACATATCGGCGAAAAACCCCTCAAAAGACCGAAATTGACAGGGAGAGAAAACAGTCTAACTGTCCAGTTTTACATCGGTTACTTTTTTTCTTGTCCAGATAGCGAGAATTGTCAGAAAAAGTAAACCCATCACTCCCGCTAAAGGATTTTTATCGATTCCAGTTAACCAATCGGGAACAGTACCAGTGTATTTAATTAACTGACCCACATTTAATATATAGTATGCCCAGATTAAACCCGCGTGCAGACCGATACTTTTACCCAAACTACCACCACAGGCGCGTTTTGCCCAACCGAGAATCAATCCTAGCAAGACTAAGGCAGGAAATTGGGGAAAAGTGCGGATAATTTCGGCTAAAGGTTTAATAAAGTGGGCAAGAGCGAAAATTAAGGCACTAATCACTAGAGCGATAGCGGGACTGTAATCCTTTTCTAATTCTCGCAGTAACCAGCCGCGAAATAGTAATTCTTCGGCAAAACCCACCGCTAAAGCGACTAAAAACCCCTCCAGGATGATTTTGCCGATCTGGGGATTTGCGGGTAAGAAATTTAACCAACCTAGGAACGCTTGGGACAGAAAAAGCGAGAAAGTAAAAAATAGACCGATCGCCAAGCCGTTAATTAACTCAATCAGCGTTTTTCTTCGCCAAATTAACCCATAATCTGCTAATCCCTCATCGCCATAAATTGTCCGTCCCCACCAATGGGATAACCCCAAAAATTCCAGATAGAGAACAGAAAGGGTCAAAATTGAGACCAGATTAGCATTAGTGGCAAAAAAGTGATAGAGGGGAAGTGCGATCGGCAACCAGAGAAAAAGTAAGAGCAAAATAAAAATTCCCAGTCGCAGGGGGACTGGGTAAGTGGCAATTACCCGTAATCTTTTATTCATCGGGTTCGATGCTGCTGGTTAAACCTTTATTTTTCAAGGTTTCACAGTAAAATTCCGCGTGTTCTTGGATGCAGGTAATCACCAAGGCTGTACCATTCGTGTGCGCTTCCATCATGATATCAACTGCTTGGGGTTGCGTCATACCGGCGATCGTTTGCATTAAACTCTGAACCACATACTCCATCGAGTTAAAGTCGTCATTGTGGAGTAAAACGCGATAACGCGGTGCTGGTTTACGGATTGTCGCTGTGGAACGCTTTTCGATCACTTCTGTGGACACCGTGTCTCTCCTTTGAATCTATATCACAAATAAAGGTCAATTACTAATGATCATAATCAAAATTTCCAGATTGAGCTAGGCTTTTTCTGTGATCCGTGGGGGGTTGGGTGTTGGGGAGTGGGGGACAGCCAAAGGAATGACATTTCTAGATAGATAGATCATAATTGAATTAATTGGCTAATTTAAGCTTATTTTTCCATGGCTACTGACGAATTACAAAATCTCGATAAAAATATTCAACGCTTAAAAGAACAATTAGCTGGAATCCGCGATGCGTGGACAGGTGCGCGTCCAGAAGATAAAGTTCTTTTGCAGCAACGCATAAACGATAAGCGCATAGAAATTAAAGAATTGGAACGAGAAAAATGGGATTTAATCGCCAGCGACAGTCAAGAAGCGTCCTTTCCTGATGCCGAGGTAATGGTAGCAGAAATTATCACAGAAGTGACGGCAATTACCACAGAACCGCCCCCTGAACTTGCTTCTGCACAAATCTTAGAATCATTAAACCAAATTCTGGCTAAACTCAATCAACCAGAGCGATCGGCAGCAGCCAAATTAAAGGCAGCTATATCTACTATACCTCCTTTTGTTTCCCTGACCTACGAAGCGGAATTAGATACTGAGTCAACTTTTAAGCGTTATTTTCCCACATTTAATCGTGTGATTGCAGGGGTGAAAAATCGTCTAAAAAAGTAAGTATTCCCTCTAAAAGCTTGGCTGGTATCGAGCGGACAATTAATATTAGTCAATCGGGAATTGGTAATACACAGAACAACATCTTTAATCTGTGAAAACCAAGCCTAGTAAATGTTATCATTGAAAATAGTTATTATCAAAGACAAGAGGTAATTTATGTCAGAATTGCAAGCGGAAGCGTTAAAACCAATATTAAAAGAGTTACTCTATGAGTTATTAATACAAGAAAAGGATTTACTAAAAGAGTTAATTTATGAAGTGCTGGAAGATACGGCTATGGCTAGGGCAATTCAAGAGGGAAAAGATAGTAACAATGTCAGTCGTGATCAAATTTTGACTCTGTTAAAAGAATAAGAGATGAATATTGAATTTCGTAAAAGCTTTGAGACAGATCTACGCAATCTCAAAGATGGTAAAATTAAGCGACAAATTCAGGCAATTATTGAGGAGATAGAATCAGCCAAAAGTTTAACAGAGTTGCGTAATGTCAAAGCGATTCAAGGGTATCGAGGATTTTATCGCATTCGGATTGGGGATTATCGTCTTGGTTTATATTTAGAGCAAGATACTGTCGCCTTGGTTCGTCTTCTACCCCGAAAGGAAATGTATCGTTATTTTCCTTAAAAACCTCATTAATATTAATTTTATATTAGATTTATTTTGAGCAAAGATAATTATTTTTAGAGAGAATTAAAAATGAAAATCAATATTGAGCAAGATGGAACTGATAACAATCAAAATAATACTTTTAATCTGAATATTCCCGAACCAAAAGAACGTCAAGCTGTCCCTAGTAATGTGGGCAAAAGTACGGTTAATTTTGTCGGGAGGGAAGATGAGTTAACCTTAATTCATCAGCAATTGCAAACAGAACAAGGGGTGATTGTTTGTGCAGTAGAAGGGTTAGGGGGAATAGGAAAAACCGCTTTAGCTTTGGAATATGCGAAACGATACCAACAGGAATACGCGGCACAATATTGGTTATCCTTGCGACTATCGGGTTTAGCAGAAGAAATAGTTAAATTAGCTGGTCCCTATCTATCTTTACCAGAAATATTGAAAAAAGAATCTTTAGAAAAACAAGTGTACTGGTATTGGCAAAATTGGCTACCTCAGCAGGGAAAATTATTATTAATTCTCGATGATGTCCCCAATATCGACCGAATTCCCGATCGAATATTACCAAAAGATTCTAGGATTAAGATATTAGTCACCACTAGGGAAAGGTGTCTTAGTACGGAATTTGAGTCTATAGCTTTAGATGTTTTACCATTAGATAAATGTGTAGAATTATTAACCAAAATTGTTGGTACTGCTAAAGTTGAGAAAGAAAAAGCTTTAGTAGAACAGATTTGTCACGAAATTTTAGGACGCTTAACCTTAGCAGTGGAGTTAGTGGGGGAATATTTAGCAAAAAATCGTCATTTAAAGTTTAGCCATTTACGCGATAAATTAAATTTAGCTCATACTGCTTTAACTAAGGAAAGAAACCACAGAGATTATGGACATTTAGGGGTAGCAGCCGCAATTAAAATCAGTTGGGATGATTTAAGTTCTGCTGTTCAAAAAGTGGCAATGCTGTTGAGTTTATTCGCACCGGTGGCTATTGCTTGGACGTTGCTAGAAGATACGGCAAAATCCACGGAAATTACCGAAAGCGAACTAGAAGAAGCGCGGGGACAATTGGATAATTCTCATCTGATGCAACCCGTGGATGAGGACTATTCTTTTTATCGGATTCATCCCCTCGTGAGAGAATTTTTTCAACGGCAATTACAGGAAATTCCTGAGAAAAATTCTCTTTATCGATGCGCTTTTGTGGAAACTTTGTTAACCATTGCCGAAAATATCCCGCAAACCCCCACAAGGGAGATTATTGCAGCGGTAACTCCCGCAATTCCCCATCTGCAACTTGTCAGTCAAACCATGTTAGATGATATTCCCAACCCGGAAGATAATTTAATTCAGGTGTTTCTTGGGTTAGCTTTGTTTTATAAGGGACAGGGAGAATATGATTTAGCAGCAGTTACCTTAACAAAATGTTGTGAAGAAATCCAATCTCGCTTAGGAGAAAACCATCCAATTGTTGCTGACATTCTCAATAATTTAGCAGTGTTATATGAATTCCAAGGCAGATACGCAGAAGGAGAACTGTTGTGTAAGCACTCCCTTTCTCTGATAAAACAGCGATTAGGAGAAAAGAATCTCGATTTTGCTATTAGGCTCGATAATTTAGCGGGATTATACAAATACCAAGGCAAATACGCAGAAGCAGAATCGTTGTATAAGCACTCCCGTTCTCTGATAAAACAGCTATTAGGAGAAAACAACCTCTATTTTGCTAACATTCTCAATAATTTAGCAGAATTATACCTCAGCCAAGGCAGATACGCAGAAGCGGAACCCTTATGTAAGAGATGCCTTTCTCTGATAGAACAGCTATTAGGAGAAAACAATCTCTATTTTGCTACCAGTCTCAATAATTTAGCGGGATTATACTGCTCCCAAGGCAGATACGCAGAAGCGGAACCCTTGTATAAGCGCTCCCTTTCTCTGATAGAACAGCTATTAGGAGAAAACAATCTCGATTTTGCTAACAGTCTCAATAATTTAGCAGAATTATACAAATACCAAGGCAGATACGCAGAAGCGGAACCGTTGTATGTGAGAGCTATTGCTATTTATCAAGAAAGATTAGGAGAAAATCATCCCCATACCCAAAAAGTAAGGCAAAATTTTATGATCCTGTTGTCGCGATTATCCGATAAATAATTACAGCAAAGATTCCCCGATGAGATAGTTAATCTCTTAAAAAGTATCAGGTAGGTAAAAAAATATATATCTCCTTCCCCGGTTTTACTGGGGAGCGCTCAGTTTCCGGGATATCCTAACCAAGCTTCTCAATCTTCTAGTTCAAAAAAATCGAATAAAGCTGCTGCCGTCCTTTAAATACGCGCAAAAAAGTCCCGTACAACTGGCAAAATTTTGTCTTTGCTCTGTATCTTTTATTTGCTTGACTTTTTGAGCAACTTGTGCTAATATGGCATAGAACGAGTTAGTTAGGACAGATGCCTGAAGGCTTTACTCACAGCATCCACAAGGTTTTCACTATCATTGATAATCTGACTAACATAGTTTTTCAATCTAGCCCAGAACTTTTCAATTTTGTTGAGGTCTGGAGAAT